>JALENH010000187.1 GCA_022767895.1 Eubacterium sp. | reverse complement strand
CAGGAGGAATATGTATGATACATAAAGGCACCAAGACAATAGAAACGGATCGATTAATTTTGAGAAAATTTGTAGAAGGCGATGCGACAGCTGCATTTTATAATTGGACTTCTGATGACAAGGTAACTGAGTTTCTGAGGTGGCCAACTCATACCGATATAGCAATCACAGAAAGTGTAATAAATGACTGGATAACGGAGAGTGAAAAGGACGATTTTTATCAGTGGGCAATTGTGCTAAAAGAGTTAAATGAACCAATCGGTGTGATAGGAGTTGTTGATAGAAATGAATCCCTAAATATGCTTCACATCGGATATTGTATTGGCAGTAAATGGTGGCATCAGGGGATTACCAGCGAGGCATTTTCGGCAATCATTCCCTATTTGTTTGAAGAAGTTGGTGCAAACAGAATCGAATCACAACATGACCCGTGCAATCCACATTCCGGGAATGTAATGAAAAAATGTGGTTTGGTGTATGAAGGAACTTTGCGGCAGGCAGATTACAGTAATAAAGGCATAGTAGATGCATGTATGTACAGTATTTTGAAAGAGGATTGGTGTTGCACTCTCCAGCCTGATTTTCAACTGATTTGATTGCATATCGTGGAACTAACCGATATAATGTAACCAAAGAATATAAGAAGGAGAAATCAGAATGGGACATTTTTATTTTGTCCGTCACGGACAGACGATATGGAATGTTGAAAATAAGATTTGTGGAGCGACCGATATTGCATTGACTGAATTTGGTCATCAGCAGGCTATTGAAACAGGAAAAAAGATATTGGAAGAGAAAATTAAAGCGGATGAGATTTTGTACTCTCCCCTTATGCGTGCGGCAGATACTGCAAAGCATATTTCAGAGATAACAGGTATTCCGGCAAGGATGGAGCCCAGATTGACTGAACAGAACTTTGGCAAGTGGGAGTCTACACCGAGGAACGGGGCAGAGTTTCAGAAGGCGAAAGCAAATTTTGCCTGCAGTTATGAAGGTGGAGAGTCTATGTTACGATTAGCACAGCGAATTTATAATTTATTGGATGATATAAAAGAAGAATCGGAAGAGAAAACATATATTTTGGTAGCACATAATGGGATTGCCAGAGTTGTGAAGTCTTATTTTGCTGATATGACAAACGAAGAATATGCAGCATTTGGTGTGGAAAACTGTGCCGTTATACGGTATGACTTCTGAGCTGGATAGAACGGAGGTTTTAATGATGGAATTATGGGACGTATATGATAAGGATAGAAACATTACGGGAAAGACGGTAGAACGTGGAACATATATGGCTGAGAATGAGTATCATCTGGTGGTGCAAGTTTGGATAAAAAATGAAGACAATCAATGGCTTATTTCAAAACGTGCTCCGCACAAAAGTCAAGGCCTAAGGTGGGAGCCAACAGGCGGTTCGGTTTTGGCGGGTGAGACTAGTTTGGAAGGGGCTCTGAGGGAAGTAAAAGAGGAACTCGGGATTACACTCGATTCGGAGAGAGGATACTTGTTTAAGTCCTTTCGGCGAGAAAAGTTTACGTGGGCAAATCCCGGTTTTTTAGATATCTGGGTATTTAAGAATAGTACTCCCATAGAGGATGTTGTTCTGCAGGAGGAAGAAACCATTGATGCAAAATGGGTAACTGCAGAGGAGATATTGCAGCTTATGGAAGCAGACAAATTTGTTCCAATGGGAGAAAATCTATATCATAAGGAGTTGCTTGGCGTTGATACTAATTTTTGATTGCTTTGAAACGATTGTCCATAGCAAGTATATGGCTCAATCACAAAGGCGAACCAAATAGAGACAATTTGCCGGTTCATCAGATTAGCGATATGAGTGAGTTGGAAGAAGTTGTGAAAGGGCTGGAAGGAAAATATCGTAATTGATTTTTTCGTGGAAATTATGAATTTTGATAATATTATGGATTTTGCGTAAGAATATAATTGACATAAATAGAGACACGGCATATAATAAACTTAATGAAATAGAATAGAATAAACCGAAATGTTAAGAAAGGAAAGGGACTATGCTATATGACTATATAAAAGAAAGATATAAAGAAGCAGAACCTATTTTCTTTTCGGATTTGGAAAGAGGGGGAGTGACAAAGTCTGCTTTGAATCAGCAGTTAAAGAAACTATGTGACAAGGACTTATTGCAGAAATATGATACAGGGGTATATTTTATTCCCAAGAAGACCTTGTTTAAATCTACTGTTGGTCCGAATGCTGATATGGTGGCAAGATACCGTTTTATTTCCAAAGGAGACAATGTTGATGGTTTTTACAGTGGCAACTCTTTTGCAAATCAAATAGGAATTAGCACGCAGGTGCCAAGAGTGGTTGAGATTGTAAGTAACAATACAAATTCTTCGGATAGAGAAGTTAGAATTGGTAATAGAAGATTTTATGTGAGGCGGTCGATTGTGCCCATAACGAAGGAGAATGTATATGTGTTGCAGATGCTGGATTTACTGAAAAACCTGGATGCATATCTAGACTATTCCTATGAAGAGGCAAGGGAAAAATTTTCTGAATTTATAACACTCCATGGAATTAAAAGAAGTGATATAGATATTTATATCAGAAAGTATCCTATGACTACGTTCAAATATTATTATGAATTGGAGCTTGATCACATACTTGCATAAAGAAAATAGAGATTTATTCCGCGATGCAATTCTGTTGACTTCACAAAACCTACTCCCCTTCCGATTCGTCCTGAATAGATTTCGCTGACGCGAAATCCATATCCTGTATGGATTATGAAATCCTTCAAAAAATAAAACGCCACAGAAATCAACGGATTTATCGTGTTTTCTGTGGCTGTTTCTTTGAATTTTAGAAAATTGCGACCACCCCTCTTTGGAAAACGAATTTTGTATGTATGTTCCATACAAGAGACGCTCTCGCTCGGTTGTCTTACGTAGCGGTACATAGGTCTGCATAAGACAGCGTCAGCACCTGCGGTGTTTGTGTATGCGAAAGACAGTTATATGCAAATAAATTTGCCTGCCTGTCTTTCACATACACAAAGTGTTTCACACCATCTGACGCTGTCATAAAAACGCAGACCAAGTACCGACGAAGACAAACGCTCTTTTTATGGAACATACATGCAAAATTCTATTCACAGATTGGCGAAATTTAAAAGAAAAGCACCCTCATAGACCATAAATGGTGTATAATGTAAGTGATCCAACCACATTAAAAGGAGTGCTTTTCTATGAGAATAATAACACAAATTTCACTGTTTGACGATACCCAAAATGAAAATCTTGGAGATTTGGAGCGGTTACAGAAAGTCTTGGCAAATCTTCCGGACGAAGAATTGATTCAAAAATTAAAAACCATTCGTGGGAAAGGAAGAAATGAGTGGCCGGTAGAAGCCATGTGGAATTCTTTTATTGCCAGTTTTGTTTTTGACCATGATTCCATTGCCAGTCTGCTGAGAGAACTGAACCGAAACAGTCAGCTTCGTATTCTTTGCGGCTTCCAGCCGCATATCTATTCTGTGCTGACAAAACAAAGGGATGATTTCGGAAGAAGAATCAGAGAAACAAGATATAAACTGGCACCAACCGCAAGTGCGTATACAAACTTTTTGAATAACCTGAAAGAATGTCAGAAAGAACTCCGGGATATGTTTGATATTCTGGTAAAATATATGTATGAAA
>JALENH010000182.1 GCA_022767895.1 Eubacterium sp. | reverse complement strand
CATGAGCAGATTGAATATCTGGAAAGAGTGACGACAAATCTTCACGAATCAGTCATGAAGGTCCGCATGGTGCCAATAGAAAGTGTAGTAAACCGATTCCCACGTATGATTCGTGATCTGAACCGCAAACTGGATAAGAAGATGGAGTTGTACATGACTGGTGAGGAGACCGAACTTGACCGTACGGTAATTGATGAGATCGGTGATCCTTTGATGCATTTGCTTCGTAATTCGGCAGATCATGGTCTGGAGAGCAATGAGGAGCGTGTCCGCCTTGGTAAGCCGGAAGTCGGTTCTATTTTCCTGGATGCTTATCAGGATGGAAACAATGTTGTTATTGAAGTACGAGACGACGGCGCTGGTATTGATATTGACAGGGTGCGCCAAAAGGCCATAGACAAGGGAACTATTACAGAGAAACAGGCTGAGACAATGACAGACAAGGATTTCATTGACTTGTTATTCCAGCCAAGTTTTTCAACTGCCGAAAAGATTACGGATGTTTCGGGTCGTGGCGTTGGTCTGGATGTGGTTAAGACCAAAATTGAAGCACTGGGAGGTAATATTTCAGCTAAGTCTGTGGCTGGTGAAGGAAGTACCTTTACGATTTCACTTCCGCTGACCCTCGCTATTATTCAGGCATTGATGGTAGAAGTGGGCAAAGAAAAATATGCAATTCCACTGGGAAGTATTAATGGTATTGAGGATATCGGTAAAGATGAGATTAGTTTTGTGCAGTCTAAAGAAGTCATCAATCTTCGTGGCAGGGTAATTCCGATTCTTCGTTTGCACGAACTTCTTGATATTGATCCGCCGGAGGAAGAGCCGGATACTTTGATTGTAGTAATTATGCAAAAAGCAGACCAGCAGGTCGGACTTGTTATTGACCATCTGATTGGACAGCAGGAAACTGTCATTAAGTCATTGGGACGTCATATTACCTGTGATAAACTCTTTAGTGGCGCGACAATCCTTGGTGATGGTGAAGTGGCTCTGATTCTGGATACCAATACATTGATTTAGGGGGTGCTGACATGGAAGAAATGATGAATGTTTTAGGTACAACAGTAGATGAAATGCAGTATATTGTCGTAAAACTGGGAGATGAAAAATATGGTATCGATATCTCCTATGTGGATAATATCGTGCGAATGCAGCGGATGACCCGTGTTCCGAAATCACAGCCATATTTTGTGGGTGTCATCAATTTGCGTGGTGAAGTAGTGCCGATTATGAGTCTGAGAAAGCGCTTTGGACTGGAAGATGACGTATATGGAGGGGCAACCAGAATTATTATAATCCGTTTGGAAGATCAGTCGATGATTGGATTTATTGTGGATGAGGTACAGGAAGTTGTGAATCTGGATCCACGGACGATTGAAAAACCGGCTTTCAAGCTGGATGAAGAGAACGCTTCCTTCCTTGCAGGAATTGGAAAGCAGAGAGAAGAACTGATTTCTCTTTTAGACATTAATGCAGTAATCGAGGAAAAGAAAGAAATATGAGCGAACTGATTCGTGTTGGAATGGCAGATTATAAACTGTGCAGGCCGCCGGATCGGATTTCGACGCTGGGACTTGGATCTTGCATGGGTGTGGTGATTTATAATGACCAGACAAGATGGTGTGGCCTTGCACATATAATGATGCCTGATAGCAAAAAAATATCTCAGAATGAGAATCGTATGAAGTTTGTGGATACCTGCCTGGCAGATATGTATAAAGAGCTCCTACAACATTGTAGAGGTAATGGGGGGCATTATTATGCCAAAATTGCCGGAGGCGCAAGGATGTTTTCTCATCATTCTCAAAATGAATTGTTGAACATAGGGGAAAATAATCTGAAGGCAGTTTGTGACTTCCTTGAGGAGCATCATATTCCTATTCAGGCAGAAGATGTCGGTAGGGATTTTGGAAGGACCATCGTTTTTGATCCGGAGCAGTGTAAACTCCATGTTTCGGCTGTAGGAATCGGCGAGTATGTAATATAATGAGGTGCATGAAATGAAATACAGATATATACCTGCCTTTGTGATGCTGTTAGCTGGTCTTGTATGTTGCATTCTCAGTGTTGTTCAGGGATGGCCTGTTATGACCAGCCTGATAACGCTAGTGATTGTTTTGCTTCTTTTTTATATAATTGGTCAGATTGCAGCTCAGATTGTTGGTAAAGTTCAGGCTGAACATCTGGCTATGGAGGAAGCGGAGAGAAAGCGACTTGAAGCGGAAGAACAGGCACGAATTGAGAGAGAAGCTGCCGAGAAGGAGAAAGAGGAAGAAAAGCAGAGGGCGGAAGAGGATGAGAAACTGGGCGACCAGAACTGATTAGAAAGGACGTAGCGGATGAAGGAAGCAGAGAGAAATAAATTATGGGAACGCTATCACAAGACGAAATCTCCTGAACTGCGTGAACAGCTCATTCTGGAGTACGCTGGTGTGGTCAATCTGGTGGCCGGCAGGCTCAGTATGTATCTGGGGTACACAGTAGAATACGATGATTTGGTTGGATATGGAATTTTTGGTCTGATTGATGCTATCGATAAATATGATATGACAAAGAATGTAAAATTCGAGACATATGCAAGTCTGCGTATCAGGGGTTCCATCTTGGATCAAATTCGTAAAATGGATTGGATTCCACGTACGCTTCGGCAAAAACAGAAGAGAATGGATACCGCCGTGGCAAAATTGGAGGCGGAATACGGTCGTCCGGTAAAACCGGCGGAAGTTGCTGACGAGCTGGGCATTTCCCTGGAGGAATATGAAAACTGGAAAACCGAGGCAGAGTTCACGAACTTAGTTTCTCTGGATGATTATCTGGAGCAGGGAAGTGAAGGCCATATGGAATCTCTCGGCAGCAAGTTTCAGCAGCCGGAAAAAGCGGTACAGAAGCAGGAATTGAAAGAGATGCTTGTGGAAGCCTTGAAAACACTCACGGAGAAAGAGCAAAAGGTGGTTACGTTTTATTATTATGAAGAGCTGACGTTGAAAGAGATCAGCCAGATTCTGAATGTGTCTGAATCCCGTGTTTCACAGTTGCATACCAAGGCACTGCAGAAGATTAAGACACAGTTGGGGGACTCAGTTGATCTGCTCAACCTATTTTAAGTAGAATGCAGGAGGATGAATATGGCGGCGAATGGCTACTTTCAAGTGGTTGCGGAAGATGGAAGAATGTGGTTGAAAGTTTTTCCACCGGAGGAAGGTGGAGAGATGTTTACACTGGATTCCGTGATGAAATATCTTGATCTTATTTCTTTTCCTGATTTTGACCAGGTTGCATTGGATCAGTACATTAAGCGTTTGGAATTTGATGGCATGTTTATGCTCCATGAAGGTGAAATCATTCCTGAAAGTGAAAAATGTGTAGTTACAGTTATTGCCAATGGAGAAAGAGCATTGGCTCGTTTTTATCCACCGACCACAGGTGGTGCTTCTTTGACCGAGGGGGATATTATTAGTGATCTGAAGCAGGCAGGGGTTTGCCATGGAATACGGAAAAAAGCAATCGAGCATTTCCTGACGCATCATGAATACGGAAGAGACTATATTATTGCTGAGGCAACACCCCCGGTACAGGGATACAGTGCAAAAATCCAGTATTTTTTTGATATCAATACTACGGCCAGACCGAAGCTGAATGAAGATGGAAGTGTAGATTTTCATCAGCTGGGGAATATTAAATCCGTAAAAGAAGGAGATAAACTTGCAACCCTGAAACCAGCCTACCGGGGAAAAGCGGGCGTTTCTGTTCTGGGGCATCCGCTGATGCCAAAGAAAGTGAGAAACCGTGCACTTCGGTTCGGAAGGAATATCCGCCTTTCAGAGGATAAATGTCATATATATTCCAAGGTGGCAGGGCATGTTACTTTGGTTGATGATATGGTGATGGTGTCGGACATATACCGTGTGCCGGCGAATGTGGATTCATCCACCGGAGATATTGACTACAATGGTACGGTAGAAGTCACCGGTAATGTGAATACTGGTTTTGCCATCAAGGCAAAAGGAGACATCATTGTAAACGGTGTAGTGGAAGGTGCAACTTTGATTGCCGGAGGAAATATTGTCCTAAAGAGAGGAATGCAGGGAATGGATCGTGGTGTGCTGGAAGCGGAAGGCAATATCACGGCTAAGTTTTTGGAAAACTGCAAGGTGAAGTGCAAGGGGGCTTTGAAAGCAGATGCCATTTTGCACAGCGAGGTGGAATGTCGTGAGCAGGTTGATGTTCTGGGGCGTAAGGGCCTGATTAATGGAGGAAGCCTGTCAACATATGCAAATGTCCATGTCACAACTCTTGGTTCCACCATGGGAGCATCTACCAAGATTACCATAATTTCAGATAAGGAATTGATTATTCGTACGAATGATTTGAAAGATGA
>JALENH010000179.1 GCA_022767895.1 Eubacterium sp. | reverse complement strand
CCCTGCGTCGCCCGGTTATACAAGGCAGATTTTTCTCCCGAATCAGCCGCCAGCTTTTTCCATCTGGCATCTGTTAGATGATTAGGATTATAGGTGGGTTTGCTCACCATGCACAAAATTTTCCCCGTCTCCGGGTCAAGTACAACGACAGCTCCCTTTCTGGAGCCAAGAGCATCACTGGCCGCCTTGGACAAGGACACATTCAGCGTCGTTACGACATTGTTCCCCGGATTCTTTTTCCCTTTCAGCTCATTTAGCGTTCCCATCAACGGATTAATCCCGGACGTCAGCATCGTATATCCCTCCGATGCCTCAAGTCCGGTCTTGCCGTGAGAACTTCTTCCTACCACGTGGGCAAAAAGACCGTCATAGGGATAATACCGAGATTCGTTTCCTTCCTCATCGGTAACTGTCTCTGCAAGCACTTTCCCACTATCAGAAAGAATCTTTCCCTTTGTTACCCGTTTTGCCAAAAGCTCTTGTCTGTTATTGTACGAATTATTTAATAATTTATCCGAATCATGGATAACAAAATAAACCATATATCCAGCCAGAATGAAAAAGAGCGCCATAATAATATATGTCACCACCGCCATTTCCCGATTCTGCCTTCTATTTCCTTTTTCTGGATTTTCGACTTCCTGCCGTCGACTGCTGCTGTTCCTGCTCAATACGCTCTCCCTCCTCTCTTCCATTCAATACATACATTCCCTGAATAATACTAAAAATTACAATTGTTGTCATAATCGAGCTTCCGCCATAGCTGATAAGCGGAAGGGTAACACCCGTGGACGGAATAAATTTCGTCACACCTCCAATACTTAGGAACACCTGAAAAATAAAAACAACACTGAGTCCAAAGGCGGACAGCTTATAAAACCGCTTTTTCATCTTTAAGGCAATATTAACAAACATAATAAAGGAGCTGATATAGATTAGAATCAGAAAAATGGAAAATATTACACCAAGTTCCTCCGCAATGGCAGAAAACACAAAATCACTTTCCACCACTGGCACACTTTTCGGCATTCCCTGCCCCAGTCCCATACCAAAGAGACCTCCTGTCCCAATGGCAAAAAGACTCTGGCAAATCTGGTATCCTTCCTGATTAATATGGGGCCAGGGATCGCTCCACGCCATCACACGGACACGGACATGGAAAAAAAGCTGATACGCCACCACAGAAGCTGCCGCTCCGGCAAGTGTCCCCGCCATCAGATAGCGAATCTTCATGGTCGCAACATAAAGAACCATCAAATACGTTACAAAGTAAATCAGCGCCGCACCCAAATCCTTCTCTACCACCAGAATTACTACATGCACTGCTGCCACTGCCGTGATAGCTACAAGATTACGAAATTCTGTCGTCTTTGAAAGCAGGCTGGCAATGAAGAATACATAGATGATTTTCACAAATTCCGAGGGCTGAATCGCAATCCCTCCGATAGCAATCCAGTTGCGGGCTCCATATTTTTCCACTCCGATGACAAAGACAAGAAGCAAAAACAGAATGCCTATCAACGCATACTGCCAGCCGATTTTTTCCCAAATGGTAAACCGCTCGATAAAAAGAGGCACAAGAAGACAGACACCCATGGCAATGGATGCCATGAAAAGCTGGCGGATGGCATAATCATATTCCAGTCTGCCAAGCATAATAAATCCAATCATCATGCAGATCATCATATTGTTCAACACCAATTTTGAAAGACCTTTATAAAAGACCTGATAGATTTTTACAAAACCGATGTAAAACAGAAGTTCCAGCGCCCATAAAGCCACATACTTCAAATCCTTTTGTTCCATCACAAGAACAGCACTGCACACCAGATGAATCAGAATTGTCAATGTTCTCTGAGCACGAAAAACACCTTCCTTTTGTTCCGGCGATTTGCCGGAAAAGGCACGAAAACTATAAAATGTGTAGACCGCAAACAGAATAACAATGACATATCGCGAAAGTTCCGCTATAATAAGTTCCATTTTTTCAAAACCTTTCTCATTTCTTCCGGAGATTCCCAAGTGAATACAAAACGCTTCACCGAATCCATCTCCTTCTTCTCGTATGTCCATTTTGTATATATGGTATTGTAACAAGAATCGCAGTGATTTACCACAACGAATTCGTCTTTTTTCGGACTGCATATGGGAATTCGTTCGTGAATTCCGTCACAGTGATCCATGGTCCGCTTGAGGCATCCCTCCGTCACCATCACCTCTGTTCTTCCATAACAGACCGGCACAGACGGGGAAATGCCGTATCGGTCAAGCACTTCCTGTGCACGATAGTTTGTATGGTAAAAATTATCATCTGCAATCCGTGATGCCTGTGGAAAATACTGTCGGGCAAGCAGTATCGAACGATGACTGTTCACCACTATAACAGACACTTGCATCTGTTTCCAAAGTTCTGCTTTATCCCATTGTTTCAAAAAGTGCTGATATGCCTTTCCTCTTAGTATCCTCGGAAAAGAGACAGCCACTTCCCGGCCTGCTGTCAGCTGTGGGAGTTCGTTCCATTCCTTCCACGGAAAATCTTCCAGTTTTAAATGTATCAGTACCCGTTCCGGATCTGTCTCGGCAGCCACAGCAAGCTGATTCCGGTCTGCTACGCTGAGCAGCGACGGCCCCTCCCATGATAATATTTTTCTCCCAACATGCTCCACCTGCCGCACATTATTGCGCTGATGCACCGCTGATTTTTCCCATACTTTTATCGCTTCACGCCTCATTTTCCCCACTTCTCCCAACGGAAGAAAGGCATTCTCCTCCAGCTGAATTTCCAATTCTCCCCACTGATAAGAAGTATTTCCCATTTTCTCCAGACGATTTCGAATGTCCTCCGGACTCACCGGCCTTTTTTCTGCCCTCTGTAAAACCGGACCGGACATATGCACGGTGGTTCCCTCCCCTGTCACAGTCAATGACACAGGTTCACCGATTTTCCCACAGAAATCTCCAATCAGAATCAGGCAGTCATCCGTCTTCTCAATTTGTTCATCCACCCATTCAAGGAGAGCCGTATTTTTCGTCCGGTATACTTTCTGTCCTCGAAAAATTTGACTTCCTCTTTTGACATTACAGGTTACATATTCCCCTTTTTCTGCTGGATTTTTCACAGTGTATTCATAGGCCTTTGTGTCATCTGGCAACCGGAATTCCAAAACATCTTGATAATGAAGCTTTTCGCAGGTCTGAAAAACAGCGCTCCCCTTCCCCTCTCTGACCACTTCTCCCACAAGCGTTCCATAATGTCCGTTTTTACCCGGATACATAACATCCTTCTTCTGCGTTTCAAAAAGATATCCTCCGGAAAATCCGCCCCGGTTGTAAATATCCTGACTTCTGCGGATATCCCGCCACAATTCACTGTCCGGATTCTGAACAAGTGCCTGATAAGCTGCTCTCCCCTCTTCCTGGTACAAATCCACATAATGACGATACAAGGATGCCAGATAGGCACTATATTCTTTCTTTTTCATCCGCCCCTCAATCTTGAAGGAGTCAATCCCTGCCTCCACAAGTTCCGGAATATGAAGCAGGGTGCACATATCCTTTGTACTGAACAGATGCGTTTTCCCGAAAGAGCTTTCAAAGGGCAGACGGCATGGCTGCGCACACATCCCCCGGTTTCCGCTTCTGCCGCCAATCACTTCACTCATAAGACATTGTCCGGAATAACAGTAACATAAAGCTCCATGGACAAACACTTCGATTTCCAAATCCGTCTGTTCTCTCATTTGCCGAATTTCTTCAATGGTACATTCTCTTGCCGGCACAAAACGCGTAATTCCCAAATCCCGGTATAGTTCTGCTTCTTCCCCGGAAAGAATGGTCATCTGGGTGCTGGCATGCAGTTCCATGTCTGGAAAATTCTCATGTAAAAAAGATAGGACGCCGAAATCCTGTACGATACAGGCGTCAAGCCCTGCTTCATACAAGGGTGCAATCATCGGAAATAAATCCTCCTCCAGTTCTCTGTCTGAAAGCAAGGTATTTACCGTAAGATATATTTTCTTTCGACGCAGATGGGCATAGGTAATTGCTTCTTTCAGTTCATCCACTCCCGGATTATTCGCAAAAGCCCGTGCGCCAAAACGATCCGTCCCCGTATACACCGCATCTGCCCCCAGTTTCAGGGCAGCATATAAACTATCCAGGGAACCGGCCGGTGCCAATATCTCAACTTCTCTCATATACTCTCCTTTGCCACTAAGTGAAAGAAGGACTGCATATGCAGTCCTCTTCATCAGCGTTTTTGTTTCAATCTTGTCTCCAGTTCAATATTTTTCTTCTCTGCCTGCTCCAATGATGTCTCCAGTTTTTTTCGTTCCGCATCCTGCTTCGTGATGGTCTCCTGCAGCTCAATAATCTCATGTTTCATATCCAGCACCATCTTATCCTTTAGTTCATTCTCTGTTCGGTACTCACTCGCCTTTTTGTTTGCCTTGTAATAATCATCGGCAATATTTATAGCTAGCAGTACATTACGCAGATCCAAATCCATTCTTGCATAATATTCTTTTTTACGGAAATCAATAAATTTCCGGTTTATATAAGAGGCAATTTGCTGCAGATACTCCGCACTCTCAAAACCACAAATCGTATATTTCCTTCCATCAATCAAAACTTCTACATCATTTTTATCCTTCATCGGCCACACCTCGTCCACATACTTTGTCAATAGTATACACGAAAAGACACTATTCGTCAAATGACAGGCCAAAATGTAAGTATGCCTTTTCCGTCACCACACGTCCTCTCGGCGTTCTGGCAATCAGTCCATTCTGAATCAGATAGGGTTCGTAAACATCTTCAATGGTTCCACTATCCTCACCAATGCAAGCAGCCAGTGTATCCAACCCCACCGGACCTCCATTGAATTTATCAATCATGGACATCAAAATATTCCGATCCGTATTGTCCAGTCCAAGCTTGTCCACTTCCAACAAATCCAGAGCAAAATTTGCCACCTTCAACGTAATCACACCATCATATTTCACCTGGGCAAAATCCCTGACACGTTTTAAAAGACGATTCGCCAACCGCGGTGTCCCTCTCGACCGGCGGGCAATCTCCAGAGCTCCCTGCTCATCAATATCCACCTGAAATACCTTCGCCGAACGGAGAATAATCTCGGTCAGTTCCTCTACGGTATAAAATTCCAGTCGGTGTACGACGCCGAACCGGTCACGAAGAGGAGCCGTCAGCATCCCCGCTCTTGTGGTGGCACCCACCAGGGTAAATTTCGGCAAATCCAAACGAATGCTCCGGGCAGCAGCCCCTTTGCCAATCACAATATCTATCACATAATCTTCCATGGCCGGATAAAGGACTTCCTCCACCTGGCGGTTCAGTCGGTGAATTTCATCCACAAAAAGAAGATCCCCGTCCTGCAGATTATTCAATATGGAAGCCATCTCTCCCGGTTTTTCAATGGCCGGACCCGATGTGATTTTCAGATTCACATCCATCTCATTGGCTATGATTCCTGCCAAAGTTGTTTTCCCCAACCCCGGTGGTCCATAGAGTAGCACATGATCCAGGGCTTCCCCTCGGGCCTTTGCGGCTTCGATGTAAACTTTCATATTTTCCTTCGCTTTGCTCTGTCCAATGTAATCCGACAAAAACTTCGGGCGAAGACTGTTCTCAATCTTATAGTCCTCTTCCATAATATCTGTGGAAATTACTCTTTTCTCCATACTTTTCATTCCTTTACAGATTCTTCAAACTCTGTTTCAAAATATCCTCCACCGTCATATCCGGTGTTACCTCTGTGTTCCGCACCGCCTGTGTTGCCTCCGTTGCCGAATATCCCAGCGCCACCAGTGCCTGAATAGCATCATTGCGGGCCTCATGATCAATAGCCGTTACTGCCATTGTTTCTTCTTCCGGCATACCACTCTCGAAAATATCTTCCAGATGACATTTATCCTTCAATTCCAACACCAGTTTACTGGCGGTCTTGGCCCCAATCCCTGGTGCTTTGGCTATGCTTTTGGCATCATCCGATAAAATCGCCAACCGAAGAGTATCCACATCCATCACAGACAAAATTCCTAGGGCCCCTTTGGGGCCGATTCCATTAACGGTAATGAGAAGCTTGAACATATCCATGCCGTCTTTCGTGAGAAAACCATAAAGCTGCAATACATCCTCTCTCACATAGGTGTAGGTATAAATCTTCACCGTATTTCCTACCTGGGGCAAAGACTGCGCCACCGAACCAGGTACTAAAATTTCAAATCCGATGCCTTGATTTTCTACGACAATACGATCCTCACTCACCGAATCAAGAATCCCCTTTACAAATGCAATCATGTTCTATCCTCCTGTATTGTTTACACCAATGCATCAAATACATGCAAAATGTGCTGGACAAGTTTCTTTTTCAGTGGCCGGTTCTTCCATTCTGTGTAGGAAATCTCTCTACACTGTTTAAATGTCTGCTCAAAATCTCTCTCCACAGTTTTTCGAAATTCCTCGTCATATACCCACACTCCATTTTCATAATGCAGATAAAAACTCCGGTAATCCATATTGATGGTTCCCACAATCGCACAGTGCTCATTCATAACCACTTTGGAATGTATAAATCCCGGTGTGTATTCGTAGATCCGGATTCCATTTTTCAACAGAATTCCATAATTGTATTCTGTCATATATTTAATATGCTTTTTATCCGGAATGTGCGGCGTAATAATACGCACATCCACACCTCGGCGTACCGCTTCCAATAAAGTCTCTATCATGAACTCCTCTAAAATAAGATACGGTGTCATAATATACATCTTGGAACCAGCATAGTGAATCATCTGTTTATACATACTTCCCACGAAGGATCTTGTGTCCAAAGCCGGGCCATCTCTAAGTACATGGCAATACATATCTGATTCTGCCACCGGCTTTTGGGAGCGGTACCGATCGTAATTAATCTTCGCATCT
>JALENH010000170.1 GCA_022767895.1 Eubacterium sp. | reverse complement strand
ATAACCCTTACACCAAGCACAACAGCTCTTACAGAGAATGGTACTATCTCCATCAGTGGTGTAAAGATTGAAAATTCCACAGGTGTAGATGTGACAGGCAATTATGACATTACATCGATTAACGGAACATTAAAGATTGTCCATAACACAACTCTTGCACCGGACAGAATCGAGGCAGTTAAGACAAAGACCACCTACACAGTAGGAGACACCTTAAACGTGGATGACATCACCGTGACAGCACATTATGCAGATGGTTACAGTAGAAAGGTAACTGGATTTACCACAAATGTGACAACCATTGATATGTCAAAAGCGGGAGATAAGACTCTGACGGTATCTTATACAGAAAATGGAAAAACAAAGACAAAAGATATTATTGTCAAAGTGAAAGCGGCAACACCACAGCCGCCAAAGAAGGGTGCTGTGGTAGCGGATGATAAGGGGACCGGTGATTATAAGGTAACAGATGCGGCAAAGAAAGCAGTTACCTACCAGACACCGGCCAATAAGAAGTTGGCCACCATATCTGTTCCGTCTACAGTAAAGATTGGTGGAGTTACCTACAAAGTAACATCTATTGCGAATAATGCCTTTGCAAACAACAAAAAGATTACCAAGGTAACCATTGGAAGCAATGTAACTACCATTGGCAAGAAAGCCTTTTATAAGTGTACGAAGCTTACCAAGATTACCATTCCTTCCAAAGTAAAGAAGATTGGCAAGCAGGCATTTTATGGTTGTAAGAAATTAAAGAGCATTACCATTAAGACCACGAAGTTGAACTCTAAGAACGTGGGAAGCAGTGCAGTTAAGGGAATATACGCTAAGGCAACCATCAAGGTGCCAAAGAGTAAGCTGACCAGCTATAAGAAGATTTTAAAGGCAAGAGGGGTTGGCAAGAAGGCGAAGATTAAAAAATAAAAGGTACAATGTCCTTGTGCTAAAATGCAAACGAATTAGAAAATATACGGTTGAGTAACCCCCAAAAACAGTATATAATAAAAGTGTGTATTATAATAGAGTGTATAATCAATGATGAGGTGATACAAAGTATGGGCGTATATTTTAATCCAAGTAATGAAAGCTTTACACAAGCTAGAAATAGTCAGATTTATGTTGATAAAACAGGATTGCTTGAATATCTGAATAAAAGAATATCAACAGAAGAAAAATGCATCGCATTAAGCCATGCCAGACGTTTTGGGAAATCCCATGCAGCGGGAATGATAGATGCATATTACAGCCTTGGATGCGATTCCACGAAGCTTTTTGAGGATACTAAGATTGCCGAAAGCAGTGATTTTAAGAAATATATGAATAAGTATAATGTGATTCATCTTGACATTTCGTCATTTTGGGACTTCTACAAGGATAATATTGTGGAGAAGATTGTGGAATATATCTGCGATGAAATACGGGAAGTATATGAAGATAAGATAGATTATTCGAAAATGATTCATTTAGTACTTATGAGTGTTTATCGGATTTCAAATAATCCATTTGTCATCATTATAGATGAGTGGGACTGTGTCATCAGAAACAGTAATGATAAAGAATTAGTGCATAGATATCTACAGTTCCTTCAGTCCATGTTTAAATCAGAAGAATCAAAATCCTTCTTGGCATTGGCATATATTACGGGAATTTTGCCGATTAAGAAGATTCAGGATGAATCGGCTCTTAACAATTTCAGGGAATATACTATGTTGGATTCTTATCCAATCACAGAGTATTTTGGTTTTACGGAAGATGAAGTTAGAGAATTGTGTGAAAAATATGATATGGATTTTGAATCAACGAAAGCCTGGTATAATGGGTATCTGATTGATGGGAAACATATGTATAATCCCAATTCGGTATCTATGGCCATGGATAGACATAAATTTGATTCCTACTGGAAAAATACCTCCTCCTTTGCCTCCATTAACACATTTATTACCATGAATTATGACGGGCTTAAGGACGATATTATGACAATGCTTGCCGGTGGAAAGGTTAGAGTGAATACGAATTCATTTCAAAATGATTTTTCCACAGTGGCATCAAAAGACGATGCATTAACAGCATTGATACATTTGGGATATCTTGGATATGATGCTGACAGGAAGACTGCATTTATTCCGAACTATGAGGTTGCAACCGCCTTTGAGGCAGCGTTACAGATTGGTGAGTGGAAGGATATCGCTAAGATAATATCAAGATGTGATGAATTGTTGTTTGCTACAATAGACAAAGAAGCAGACAAAGTAGCTGAAATTATTGAACAGGCACATGATACTTATACATCAGTGCTAAAATACAATGACGAGAATTCCCTAAGCTGTGTACTTACCATGGCATATTTTACTGCCCCAGCATATTATGACATCATCCGTGAGCACCCTGCTGGCAAAGGTTACGCAGATTTTATATTCAAGCCAAGAGCCAATGCAGGCTGGAGACCGGCGATGGTGGTGGAGCTGAAATACAATAAGTCTGCCGATACCGCAATTAAGCAGATTAAAGAAAAGAGATATCAAGGAGCATTAACCGGTTATGGTGATAAGATTCTTCTGGTTGGAATTAACTATGACGCAGAAGGGGAAGATAAGAAGCACCATGCCTGCGTCATTGAGGAATGGATGGAATAAGAGAAGAACTGTTGAATCTACTTTTCTTGACTGCTACAAAGTGACCAGTAAGAACGTGGGAAGCAAGGCATTTAAGGGAATACACGACAAGGCAAGTAGAAGGCTTTCCTATATGGAATAGAGGGCAAATATATGAAAGGACGAATTTAATGAAAGTTAAAAAAACAGGAAGAAAAGCATTGTCATTGCTGATTGCAGTTGTGATGCTAGTATCACTTGTGCCGCCCGTCACAGTTGCGGCTTCGACGCTGTCGGGTGATGGCTCATTATCAGATCCGTACCTTATTTCTTCGGCAGATGATTTGTTGGCGTTCCGTGAGAAGGTTGCTAACGGCGAAACCTCAGCTTGTGCACAGCTGATGAATGACATCACATTCAACCCCGGCACAACCTTCAATATCTCAGACGGCACATATTCGGGTAACACACCGACAGAATGGACACCTATGGGTACGGAAGAATATCCCTACTGCGGCACCTTTGACGGAGCAGGATATAAAATAAGCGGGTTGTATATACATAGCATCGCTAACTATTCGGGTTTGTTCGGCTATTGTGCGGCAAGTGATAGTAAAACACCGGTAATTAAAAATCTCAGCGTTGATAATTCAAGTATCATTGTAACCAATAGCTACTCAACCGGCGGAATTGTCGGTTATATAAGTTTCGGTACAATAAGTAATTGTTCAAGCTCGGCTTATGTGTATAATGATGACAGTAATTCCCACTCCGGAGGAATTGCAGGAGAAGCCGTTGATTCCATTATTTCAACCTGCAGCAATTCTTCAACGGTTATAAGCTACTTGGGAGCAGGCGGAATTGACGGAACTGGCATACGTAATACTATTTCAGAATGCTATAACACCGGTGAAATAAAGGTTTATAAAAGTAGTTCATACGCAGGCGGTATTTCAGGAAAGGAAGGCGACAGTTCACTAAGCAATGTGTACAATACCGGCAATATTTATCTGTACTATGACAGCTCCTCTGGTACACTGTTTGGTGGCGGCAGTATAGGCGGAATTGCCGGGTTTGGAGGCTGCTATATTGGAAACGGCTACAATACGGGAGAGCTGAATTGCATCAATACTTCCGGCAGCGGAATAACCCCGAGTTTTTATAAAGGTGTGGCAGTTGGTCAAGCCGGCTCAAATATGGAAATTAATAACTTTTACTATTCTGATGCAGACTTACCGTTGTCTTCAGGAGGTCAAACTATAACAAGCCAGGACACAGGAGTAAAAGTAGCGGAGGAGTTTGCAAGAGGTGAGGTTGCATATCTGCTAAACGGTAATACAAGCGATGGTGACCTTGCTTGGGGACAGGAGTTAGGAACAGATTCATATCCTGTTCTCGGCGGTAAAACCGTTTACTACGGCACAAATTGTGCAGGAACAAACTTATATTCAAATGAACCGGTTTCAAGTGAACATAATTTCATTTCTATGAACGGCAAGTGCGCAGTCTGCGGATTATACGAGGACGAAATGAGCGCACTCTACGGTCACAGCATTACCCTTGACGGCAAAATCGGACTTAATTACTTTATGGAAATTGACGATGACTACGCAAAAGAAAACACAACAATGAATTTTTCGGTTATCAATTATGATTCCGAAACAGGTCAGCAGAATGTCCTTTACACACAGAGCGTTCCCCTTACCGATGATACAAAGGTAATCTACGATGGCAAAACATATTACAAATTCACTTGTAACCTTGCCGCAAAGGAAATGACCTGCTCTGTAAAGGCACAGCTTGTAAACGGTGGAAATGAGGGAACAGCGTTCTACTATAATGTTGCAGAATATGCTTATACACTTCTCAATGATGAAAGCTATGATACCAAAACAAAAGAGCTTGTAATTGCAATGCTCAACTACGGCTCATGTTCGCAGAATTACTTTGATTTCAATACATACTATCCTGCAAATTACGACCTGCCGGATGAGCTTACACAGCTTGCCGATACACAGGCAGAGAAGCTTTCGGCCTATGCATCTTCATACACAGCAGGCGAAAGCTACACAGGAAGCACATCATACTACGGTAGCAGTCTCGTGCTGAAATCGGGAACAGAGATAAAGCACTACTTTACTTATGATTCATCAAACACAAGTATTGATGCTTTCACTTGCACAGACAGCGACGGCAAGAACTACAAAATTGCAGAGTCAGGAAGTTACCTGTATGTAAAGGTTGACAACATTCCTGCGCATCAGCTTGGAGAGGCCTTAACGCTTTCACTTTATGAAAACGGCGTAAAGGTTGGCGAGATAAGCTACTCACCGTTAAGCTATGTTTATTCTGTGCTTAAAGCTTACCCGACAGATGACGGTACACACGATAATGTAAGAAATTTAGTCAAGTCGATTTATCAGTATTACGATAAAGCTGCCGCATATACAACAAGCGGAAATGCAGATTAAGAAATTATAAACTGATAATGAATATATGTTGGATGACAGAAAGGCTGTGTAGTAATTATGAAAAAAAGAAATATCATTGTTGTTGTGTCTGTAATATCAGCCGTTCTGGTAGTTGCCGGTATAATGATAGCTGTATTCTGCTTTGGAAATTCAAACAGCAGTCATTCTGAAACAGATGCAAATACTTCTGTTTATAAAAGTGAGTCTGCCACGGAAAAAAGTACTCCCCCGAATTCTTCTTCTCCGCGCAAAAATGACTCCTCACCTGCGCTTGATTCACAGGTTTCGGGAAATCAATCCTCAGACAAAGCGGATATAGATGTTCCTCAAAGGAAAGACGGAGAGCTTGAAATCATTGACGGAAGTGACAGTAGCGATTCTTCTAAAAGCGAAGCAGAATCAGGAAAAGGTGAATCATCAGGACAAGCATCGACACAAAAACCAAAAGGCAGCTCAGAGGAATCCTCAAAGCCAGAAAGTAGCTCAGAGGAATCCTCAAAGTCAGAAAGCAGCTCAGGTTCTTCTTCAGAAAGTGTGATTGAATTACCTATTATTCCAGTAAAATGAGTAAAAAAATAGTTCTAAAACGAAAGGAGATAAGTAAAATGGAGAAATATGTTGTTCCCAATATAGAAATCATTGAGTTTGAGACTGAGGATGTGATTACGACTAGTGGTAATCCTGTGCTGGAGGATGACGAAGTGGAAATTATGCGTCCATAGATCTCGTGAGCAAATCTTTTAAAGCAGGCAGCTTCGGTTGTCTGCTTTTTTGGATAAAAAGCATGATGTAATTAGCCAAAAATGAAAAAATATTGATTTTGGCTAATAGAATCGGTATAATAAGCATATAATATCAATGGAAGGGTGATGTAAATGAAGTTAATAGATCGTAGACAGTATTTGAATAAGTTAATCAATGTACTAGGAACCCCGGATATTAAGGTTATTACAGGTGTTAGACGTAGCGGAAAGTCAAAGTTGCTGGAAGCTTTTAGAGCATATATTGAATCAGAGATTCCGAATTGCAATATCATTCAGATTAATTTTAACTTGCCGGATTTTGATGATTTACTAACCTATCGTGCATTGTATGATTATGTAAATCAACATTATGTTGCAGGTAAAGAGAATTTTGTCTTTATTGATGAAGTACAAATGTGCAAGGACTTTGAGAAAGCAGTCAACGGACTTCATGCAAGCGAAAAATATGATATTTATATTACCGGCTCCAATGCGTTTCTATTAAGCTCCGATTTGGCAACACTATTTACCGGACGTACCTTTGAAATTAAAGTATATCCGTTTTCATTTGGTGAGTACATGGAGTATTTTGGGCTAAGAGACCGTTATGAAGCCTTAGATAGGTATGTGCTGGAGGGCGGTATGTCAGGTTCCTATCTTTATAAAGACCAGGACGATAAGTATGATTATGTGGCAGATGTATTCGATACACTGATTGTGCGGGACATACGAAAAAAATACAAGATAAGAAATATGCAGCTTATGGATAGAATTGTGGATTTTCTTATGGATAATGTGTCGAATCTTTCTTCTGCACGTAACATTACAAATACTCTGGGAAGTATGCATGAAAAGATACATCATACGACTGTTGGTGCATATATGCAGTATTTGTGCAACGCATTTGCATTTTACAAAGTCAGAAGGTATGACATAAAGGGTAAAAAATACTTGTCAAGTAATGACAAATACTATCTGAGTGACCATACATTCCGTTATGCAAAGCTTGGAACGAAGAATATGGATTACGGACGTGTGCTTGAAAATATCGTGGCGATTGAATTATTGCGCAGAGGATATGAAGTCTATGTAGGCATATTATATAAGAAAGAAATAGATTTTGTGGCAGTAAAGCGTAGTGAGAAAATCTATCTTCAAGTATCTGATAATATCAACGACGAGAAGACTTTTGAAAGAGAAGTAGGACCACTGCTACAAATCAAGGACGCATATCCAAAGTATGTGATTGCCAGAACACGACATGAAGAGTACCAGTATGAGGGCGTAAAGATAATTGATATTGCCGACTGGTTGCTGAAAAAATAGGCGGATGATTTTGCCTAGTGTTTTTAGAATTAAGGAGCTTATTATGAGAAAAAGACTAGTGATGCTTGTGACATTCTTTTTTCTGGTAGTTTTTATGGCAGGGTGTTTTTCTCCGGCAGATAGTGTTGGAATCCCTAAAGGCTATATAGAAAAGGAAGAATATTATGATAAAGATGGATTTCAAGATTATACCGATTATGCTAAATAGTGTCTGCTTAGGACAAAATAAAATTGCCTTAAAGCATTGAAAATGCTGACTTTATAACCATTTTATAGTACAATAGAAATGCAAAGAAATATGCG
>JALENH010000156.1 GCA_022767895.1 Eubacterium sp. | reverse complement strand
TTTGGCGTATTACGCCGTAAAGTAGCTGTTTTCAGTCGTTTCGCGCCAAAATCAGATAAATTACATACGCGTCTGAATCTCCGGATGTTTCTCTCTGACATACCGCAGCAACTCGTCTATCTGCTTTTCATATTTGAAAATGCACTGCTTCTCTTTGTCCCCATCATACACTACTACCAGATACGGTATCGACACAAAAATTCCATTGCCCGAAAATCCTCCCTTGCTCATTGCCACTCTTTTAAATACTCGGTTTATAGAGCGGAATGGAACATAGAAACGGCGGTCAAAATAGAAGCTATTGAGATAAATCGCTCTTTTCCCCACACCACAGGGACCAAACTTTCTGCATTCTTTCCTGTCCTTTTTTAGTTCTTCTTTCTGGATGGATCCCTTTCCTAATGGGCGAGGATTTAACATCGTTCATTTCCCTCCTTCAACTGCTTCTTCGTTGCACAGAGAAAAACGCAGAAGATGGCAAATGCCAGAACGATACCAGCAGGATATGCAATTTTTGTTCCCAGATTCAGGCACTCGGGTGCATAAAAGAAATACGTCATTGAAACCGCACTCATGAAAACTGCCGGAACAACTGTAATCCAATAATTTTTCCCTTTGCGTAGCAAATACATACTGGCCGCCCACAAAACAATCATGGCAAGTGTCTGATTAATCCAGCTGAAATACCGCCATACAATCGTATAATCCAAATGACCAATTAAGGCACCCATTCCCAAAAGAGGAACGCATAAGAAGAGCCGCTTTTTAAATTTATCCTGATCAAGCTTAAACCAATCCGCCAAAACAAGCCTGGCACTACGAAAAGCTGTGTCTCCGGATGTAATGGGACAAACAATGACACCAATCATGGCTAGTACAATTCCCACACCGCCCATGGTACGGGAACACACATCATAAATCGCTGCCGACTGTCCATTTGCCAAAACATGACCAAGCCCTATACTAAGGCCACCTGTCACTTCATATAGAGAGCATCCTGCTGCCGCCCAGATTAACGCAATAACACCTTCTGCCACCATACCACCATAAAACACAAGATGCCCCTGTCGTTCTGATTTCATGCAACGAGCCATGAGTGGAGACTGAGTTGAATGGAAACCGGAAATAGCACCGCAGGCAACCGTAATAAACATAACACTCCATATAGGTGTTCCATCCGGATGCATATTCGAAAAATTGGACCAGATTTCCGGAATTGTATAAGCCGGATTTACAAAAATGCCCAGCATGACACCAAGTGCCATGACAATCAGGCAAATGCCGAAAAGTGGATAAATACGACCGATAATTTTATCAATGGAAAGAAACGTGGCGATGAAGTAGTATCCCAGAATCACCCAAAGCCAGAATTCCGGATTAGCCAAAATGCCGACTACTCCGCCCTGTTTTACAAGAGTTACAATAAGACCTGCCGGCCCCACTGCAAACACGGTTCCAATCATCACCAAAAGAGCAACACTTAGTATGCGCATAACATAGTTCATTACTTTCCCCAAATAAATGCCACACACTTCGGAGATGGAAACACCCCCATTGCGCACGGAAAGCATACCGGAAAAGTAATCATGGACAGCCCCGGCCAAAATGGTTCCTCCAGTAATCCACAAAAAGACCACAGGGCCCCATAACGCACCTTGCAAAGCGCCAAAAATCGGTCCCAGTCCAGCAATGTTCAAAAGCTGTACAAGGAACATTTTCCATGTCGGCATGACAACATAATCGACACCATCCTCCTTCTCCACAGCCGGTGTCTCTCTATCATCCGGTGCAAATGTTCTGTCTACAAATTTCCCATAAACAAAATATCCACCAATCAACAATATCAAACATAGGAAAAAACTAATCACATTATGCGCCCCCTGATACAAATCCACTGATTTATATCCTAAATTATAGCACAAAATAGCCTATACGCAACATATGAAAATTTAATTTCTAATTTTGTCAAAATCAAAAATCTAAGGTCATATACACAGATTCCTATACATATGACCTTAATCATTTTCAGCTTTTTACATCGAATTCCTTCTCTATCTGACAAATATATGAAATCGACTGCCCCGTATATTTACTGATTCGTTCTGGTGGTTGATTATCCCGAAGCATGTTGCAGATAAACTCGTATTCCTTTTGTTTCATCCCACGTTTTTCGCCACGCTCCAAACCACACTTCATTCCACGTTCCATGCCACGCTCCATGCCACGCTCCATGCCACGCTTTTCGCCCTGCTCAATTCCCAAATTCACCATACGGTCTACAAATGTACACATCGTCACTTCCCCTCCTTTTCTTCTTTTTTCTATCACATCTGATTTAATCATATCATATCTCATGTCATCTGTAAAGACCCGAAACATTTCCA
>JALENH010000150.1 GCA_022767895.1 Eubacterium sp. | reverse complement strand
TATAGCTGCTCCAGTTCCTCGGCGAGCCGTTCCCACTGCTCCATGGCGTCAGTGAGGGCGGCTTCTTTTTGTTCACGCTCCCTAGTTAGTTCCGTCAATTTGCCTGCATCACAGGCATATTCCGGGCGAAGAAGTTCTTCGTCCAAATGAGCAATTTCTTCTTCCAAAAAAGAAATTTGTTGTTCGATTCTTTCATATTCATTTTCCTTTTTTCTCTTTTCGGCAGCCAGCTTTTTCTGCTCCTGCCAATCCAGTTTTGCTTCCGAATGATTCGTAGAAACAGAATTAGCCGTCTCTTCTGAAGGCGAAAGATAGTGACTTTCCATCGTTTCCTTCTTTTCCAGATAGTAACTGTAGTTGCCTGGATAGGACAATAGCTTCTGCCCGGTCAAATCGAGAATCCGTGTGGCGGTCCGGTTAATAAAATAGCGGTCGTGGGAGACGTAGAGAACTGTTCCCTCATAATTATTCAAAGCAGTCTCCAGTATTTCTTTGGAGGTGATATCCAGATGGTTTGTCGGCTCATCCAAAAGAAGGAAATTTGCTTTGGAGAGCATCAGTTTTGCCAGGGAAATACGTCCCTTTTCGCCACCACTGAGAAGATGAATGGGTTTGAAAACATCATCCCCGGTAAAGAGAAATGCAGCCAGCACATTTCGGATAGCTGTATGAGTTAAATCCGGGTAGTCATCCTGAATTTCCTCAAAAATTGTCTTGTCATCGTTTAATACCTGATGTTCCTGATCATAGTAGCCGATTTCTACATTTGCTCCGGTAATGGCAGTTCCGCAGTCAACCGGCACAAGTCCCTGAATCATTTTCAAAAGCGTTGTCTTTCCTGTACCGTTCTGGCCGATGATGGCAACCTTTTCGCCTCGTTTGATTTCAAAAGAAATGTGGTCAAAGAGGTGATTCTCCCCGAAACTTTTGGCAAAATCAGTGACAGAAAGTACATCATTACCGCTGACAAGAGAAGGGGTCAGCGTAAAAGACATGGACTTTTCGTATTCCCGGGGTTTTTCCACCCGCTCGATTTTTTGCAGCATCTTTTCTCTGCTTTCTGCCCGGCGGATGGATTTTTCCCGGTTGAAGGATTTCAGCTTTTCGATAACCGCTTCCTGGTGTTTGATTTCCTGCTGCTGATTGTAATAGCGGCGGATTTCATTTTCACGCAATTTCGCCTTCTGCTCGGCGTAATTTGTGTAGTCGCCGGGAAAAACAGTTACTTTTCCATGATCAATCTCGATGATTTTGTCTGCCATACGATCCAAAAAGTAGCGGTCATGGGATACCACTAAAACACTTCCGTGATAGCCGGTGAGATAGGTTTCCAGCCATCGGACTGATTCCAGATCCAGATGGTTGGTTGGCTCATCCATGATTAACAAATCCGGCTCGGATAACAGAAGTTTGCCGAGGGCAACCCGGGTTTTCTGTCCTCCGGAAAGATTATTGATACACTGGTGCATGGCGTCGCCGCCAAAGCCCAGACCATTGATTACACCAAGAACTTTGCTTTTGTAAGTATAGCCCTCGCCATCCTCAAAGGCGGTTTGGAGCCGGTGGTAGCGATTAAGTAAACGTTCCAGTTCAGCTCCCTCAGAATGTGTCATTTCTTCTTCCAAGGCACGAATCTGAGCATCCATTTCAATGACATCCGATTTTACCGCCAGCAGCTCTTCGTAAATCGTTTTTTCCGAGTGATAGCCCTGTTGCTGTGGAAGATAACCGAACGTAGTATCTTTGGCACGAATTACTTCACCGGCATCGGCATCCAATTCTCCCACAAGAATACGAAGGAGTGTTGTTTTGCCGGCCCCATTGATTCCAACAATGGCTGCCCGTTCGCCTTCATTTATATGAAAAGTGGCATCCGAGAGAATTACTTCTTCTGCAAATGCTTTGTCGATATGATTGCATGCTAATATCATAATTTCAGTTCCTCCCGCGTAGTTAAAACATCAAACTGTCTAGTATTTTATAATAATTTATTTTTTTTTGCAACATTTTCGCCCTCTTATTCGTGTTATTAATAGAGACAATTAATAAGACCGGATAGAAAGGGTGGTCATTATGTGTGTTAATCATATATTTTATGGAGAAGATGCCATTAGCAAAATAGAAAAGAGAGAGGATGGTTCCCGCAATTGGCTCACTCAAAAAGAAAAGAAAAAAGTAAAAAAGGTTTCCCTGTGGAAAATCACAAAAGAAAGTCTGGATTTGGAGACACTGCGTGAATTTCCCAATTTGGAAGTGTTGGTAATTGCCGGGTTTGATGATTTGCAACCATTAGAACTGCAACATTTGGAAGTGTTATATGAACTTCGAAAATTGAAATGTCTGCGGTTGTTGGCTTGCCAGATTCATGGAGAACTGGACCTTACCAGATGGAAACATTTACGGACATTGGAGATTGACTAATTTTTAACATTCCATTATAATAAAGTACGAAGTGGTTCGTAGAGAATACGACTGTTTTGTACTTTTTTAGTTTTGGAGGATAATCTGGTGGCAGATAAGAAGATTTCTTCCGCAGTGATTAAACGATTGCCGCGGTATTATAGATATTTAAGTGAATTGCTAGACAATGGGATTGATCGTATTTCTTCCGGTGAGCTGAGTAAGCAGATGAAAGTGACCGCGTCTCAGATACGACAAGATTTCAATAATTTTGGCGGATTTGGGCAACAGGGATATGGCTATAATGTTGCTTATTTAAAAAGTGAGATAGGTAAAATTCTGGGACTGGATCGTAACTATCATGTGATTATTCTGGGGGCAGGTAATCTGGGCCATGCACTGGCGAACTATGCCGGGTTTGAAAAGCGTGGCTTTATTGTGTCTGGCATTTTTGATGTAGCTCCGGAAAAAATCGGAAAGAAAATTGGAGAAACAACTGTGACGGATATGAAAGATTTGGGGAACTTTGTGGCAAATCATACAGTAGACATAGCAGCACTTACTCTGCCTAAGGCAATTGCACCATCTGTGGCAAAGCAACTGGCTGATTATGGGGTCTCTGCATTTTGGAATTTTGCAGCGACAGATTTGAATTTGCCGGAGAATGTGGCTGTGGAGAATGTGCATCTGGCTGAGAGCTTGATGCGTCTTTCCTACAACATTTCTAATTTGCCGGAGTGAGGAGAGGGTGCGTATGAAACGGCGTGATTATGAATTTGAAACAGAAGTACGGGAAGCACTGAAGGGTAAAAAGGTGCCGATTCTTGTTTTGGACAGCCGGTGGCATACGCTTTTTCCGAAAGGGGAGAAACCGGCGGAAATTCAGAATCTGGAAGACCGGGTAAATGAGTTGCTGAAAAGACAGGGCTTTTTAGTCAATGACTTAAAGGACTTAAAAAAGACAAAGAAAAAACTGATGGAGGGGATTGTCGCCGGAATGGGGGAGCGAGAAGCAATCCGGGACAAGAAATCCAAAAACCAGCAGCGGCTGTTACTGGAAATCAAGGAGCGAATTCAGGAGGAGTCGGATGAGTTGATGGATCTTCCCCGAGAGATAAAAAGGGCAAATGAAGAACTTCTGGCTGTTGGAGCTTCTTATTGCTTTGAACGTCTGGCAAATGGCGATGAGCAGTTAGAGGAATTGAATCAGGAAATCAATGAAATGCGCGAAACGTTGAAGGAAAAAGTGGGGTATAAAGCGGATTTGGAGGAGAGTATGGATAGTGCTTATTCCCTGATGCATGGTCTGTTGGGGCATGATGTGATGAATTTGTATGATAACAGGAAAGGATAAGGAATGATTGTTGGAATTGGAGTGGATTCCATTGAGATTTCCCGGGTTGTGAAGGCGATGGAAAAAGAACACTTTCTCCATCGCATTTTTACCGAAAGGGAGATTTCCCAATTGGATTCCAGTAAAAGAAGAGGAGCTTCTGATTTTGCCGGCAAGGAAGCAGTAGTGAAAGCTCTGGGAACCGGATTTGACGGGATGGAGGCCGGCGATATTGAAATTCTTCGAAATGCTAAAGGTGCACCCTATGTTGTACTGCAGGGGAAAGCAAAGGCATATGCAGATAAACTGGGAATTGATGAATGGAAGATATCTATAACCAATACAAAAGAACTGGCAACAGCATTTGTTGTGGCTCTGAGTGGAAATGGTAAGGACTGATTCAGAAAGGAGCAGGCTATGAAATCGATTTATTCGAATAAAGGAGCAAAGGCGATTGATACACATGCAATTCAGACGGTGGGGATACCCAGCCTCGTCCTGATGGAGAAAGCAGCGATGTCGGTGGCTGCAGTTCTGACAGAGCGTGAGCCAAAAAATACAAGAATTCTCTGCGTTTGTGGTACGGGCAACAATGGTGGTGACGGTATTGCGTTGGCCCGAATTCTCCATGAAATGGGATATCCGGTGGCTGTAACAGTGCTTGGACAGACGGAACATATGACAGAGGAGACGAAGAAGCAGTTGGAAATCGCTGTGGGGTGTCAGGTTCCAGTTCTCCCACTCACTGCGGTTACGGATGGGCAGTTCGATGTGATGGTGGATGGAATTTTTGGTATTGGTTTATCAAGAAATGTTGAGGATATTTACGAAAAAGTAATTGATGATATGAATGATAGCGGATCCCGGATTTATGCACTGGATATTCCTTCCGGGATTCATGCCGGGACCGGAGCCATTATGAATACGGCGATTCGGGCGGTATGTACCGTAACCTTTGGGGTGAACAAACTGGGGCTGGTTCTCTATCCGGGATGTACTTACGCCGGTGAGGTGATTGTGGCGGATATCGGGTTCCCGGAGGTGAGTGTGGAGTCGGTGCAGCCGTCTGCTTACTGTTATGAGTGGGATGATTTGTCAAAGCTTTTGCCGGAAAGACCAGCAAGATCGCACAAAGGGACTTTTGGAAAGGTACTTGTTGTGGCTGGTTCGGAAACCATGAGTGGAGCCTGTTATTTGGCTGCCAAAGCGGCATATCGTACAGGTGCCGGACTGGTTCGTGTGATTTCCACAGAAAATAACCGGAATGTGCTGCTGACGGCACTTCCGGAAATCCTATTTTCCACCAGAGAGGAAATTGCTGAGGGGATTAGCTGGGCGGATGCTGTTGTAATTGGTCCGGGACTTGGTTTGACGGATGAGTCAAAGGAACTTGTCCGGTATGTGTTAGAGAATTCCCCTGTTCCCACCGTGGTGGATGGAGATGCTATCCGGCTTTGTGAACAGATTACGGATACACTGACGGATAATTTTATTCTGACCCCTCATGTGAAAGAAATGAGTTATTTGACAGGGATGAGTGTGGGAGAACTTCAAAATGATATAGTGGGAACAACGATGGATACAGCAGAACAGCTTGGCTGTATACTGGCACAGAAGGATGCCCGAACGGTTGTATCCGACGGTACAGAATGTTATATCAATCTTTCCGGCAATCAGGGTATGGCCACCGGTGGTTCCGGGGATGTGCTTGCCGGTATCATTGGAGGACTTTTGGGACAGGGAATGGAACCCTTCACAGCTGCTAAACTGGGTGTATTTATTCATGGCCTTGCCGGTGATGCTCAAGTAGTGGATAAGGGGGATTACAGCCTGATGGCATCGGATTTGACAGAGGGCCTTCCCAAGGTACTGTCAGGAAATAAATGTGAGACATCGAAAGGAAGATAAGGATGAGACAGTTTGACAGAACGTATGCTGAGGTGAATCTGCAGGCGGTGCGGCATAACATTGAGGAAGCGAGAAAAAATATTAAATCGGACACAAAAATTATGGCAATTGTAAAAGCCAATGCTTATGGGCACGGTGCTGTGCCAGTGTCAAAGGCACTGATTTCACAGGTGGATGCCTATGGTGTTGCCATGATAGAAGAAGCACTGGAACTCCGGGATGCCGGTATCGACAAAATGATTCTGATTCTTGGATATACGGGAGAAGAATGGTATGAAGA
>JALENH010000122.1 GCA_022767895.1 Eubacterium sp. | reverse complement strand
GCTTGCACTTTACTGGTTGTGAGGATATTCTGGTCATACAAATATCCCATAATCCTGTTAAGAAGTGATTCGTACGTAATCTGACCAGTTTTTTCTTCTTCTAAATTTGCAATCACCCGGTCTAGTATTTTCTTGGGATTGCTCCAGCCATCCTCACTATAACTCCGAATCAATGGCACTAATTCAATTAAGGGATTCATTTCTACATCATTTCCAGAATCAAGCAAAGCATCAAAATAGAGTACTTCCGTGCTGGCCCCTTCGTATACCAGGAAGAACTTCCTTTTTGTTTCATCCGATTTCAGTATTTTGGTCCGCTCTGCGAATGTTCTCTTTTCTCTCATCCACTATACCCCCTTAATTGGAAATACTGTGTTGAAAATAGGAACACCACCGTAGCGCCCTTCCAAATATGCCTTATCAATCTTCTGATCAAATCTGGTATTATATTCTTCCAAAGAATAAATATCACTTTCCCCGGTTTTTCTTTTATCCACAAACCATACTTCATCACGACGAAGCAGATCAAAATCCAGCAGTCTTGATTCATGGGTTGTCACAATTAACTGAATATTTTTCTTCGCCGCCAATTGTAAGAATGTTTCAATAAATTTGTATGTCAAACTTGGATGCAGACATCTGTCAAGTTCATCAATTACATATGTCTTTCCTTCATCCGACAGTAATATCTCTAGCAAATCCAATACTCTTACCGTGCCGTCTGATTCTTCTGATAATTCAAATAAAATATTGTTTTTGTTGTGTTCAAATTGTATGGTCTGACAAGTGATTTCATCTTTTTTCATTCCAAGTATAAAAAAGTCCCGGTTACTACGCATGATAATGCCAACACTTTGCTTTTCAGACTCATTTTCTGCTTCCGCCATATGCCTTTCCAGACTTTTTATCACCTGTTCCCGCGCTTCTTCTGGCAAATGGGAAACTACTTTGTCGGCCGAAACATCTACCAGTTTGTAATCTGTGATACCAGTACCAAATGCCGCAATCATATTACATATTTCCTCTACATTTTCCATGCTTGCCATATAGGAATAACTCGAAATTGGTCTGTCCGGATAATTGATATCTAAGCAGTTTTTCAGCCACAAATACATATCCTGCAACACAGCAGCTCTCTTGTAGTTCTGATACAAATTTTTCTTGTTACGATTCATAACCGTGAGCAGGAGAGCACTCCCATCATCCTGAATATCCTCTGCATAATTATTTATTTTTTCAAATAAGCCTTTGGTATTAAGACATCCACCCAATTCATATTCTCCATTCGCAATGTCCCTGCTAAAAATGGTCTTCTCCTTATTATCAGCAGTTAATTCAATCAACCATTCTGACTGAAATTCTCCCTTACTCAGAATCACCTCATATCCATAGGAATAATATTTTTTCCCAAGTTTTACCTCTATCTCAAAGTAGCTGGGCAGTTCTTTGTTTTTCTCATCAGCTTTACAATATTTGCTGCTATATCCATCCGGCAAACCATATACAACTGTGTTTTTCATGAAATCTAATGCTTTCACTAAATTAGACTTACCAGATGCATTTGCCCCATATACCGCAGCAAACTTCAGTAATTTTATCTTGGTATCATCGTAGGTATGTTCCTTTTTATTACGCACTTTTCCTGCAATCATTGAAAATTCTTCCGATTTTCCATCTTCATTTGCTGAAAAAGACAAAAAGTTTTTTACATTAAATCGAATTAGCATAATCACATTCTCCTTCATATAATATAATTATATTATGTGATTTTTTCACTTATGTCAATCATTTTATTTGGATATTGTGTCGTTTTTGTTCTTTTATGTGATTTTTTCACTTATATCTCCTCTGGTGCATTTTCGTCACCGACATAGGTACAGAAGAAATGGCTCACTTCGAGATGATCTGCGCCATCGTGCACCAGCTGACCAAAGACCTTACCCCCGAACAGATTAAGGAACAGGGCTTCGCCGACTATTATGTCGACCACACCTTGGGGCTTTGGCCTCAGTCCGCAGGCGGCGTTCCTTTCAGCGCCACCTACTTCCAGAGTAAAGGTGACCCCATCACCGACTTGACAGAAGATATGGCCGCAGAGCAAAAAGCCCGCTCCACCTACGACAACATTCTCCGTCTTGTGAAAGACCCGGAGGTCTGCGACCCGATTCGCTTCCTTCGCCAGAGGGAATTAGTACACTTCCAGCGTTTTGGAGAAAGCCTGAGACTTGTTCAGGATGATTTAAATAAGAAAAATTATTATGCTTACAATCCTGACTTTGATAAAAATTGTTGCAAGTAAAATGTAAAAACAAAGCGGAGGCCCGTCCCTGTGACTGGATAGGTCTCCGCTTTTTCATCTCTGTTTTTTTATTTCAATAACCGCTCCCACTCCTCAATAACATCTTCACAGGTGGAAGCGTCCAGATTGTCCACAGCATCACTTAACCGCGTACACAAGGCCTGTTGTTGAGGAGAATAATCATATTGCTGCAAAGTGGCAAGAATCTCCTCCACCTCATCCATGTCCAGATTGTCCAATGCCTCTTTGGCCGCAGAAAACAAAGAATGCAGAATCTCTGGCGAGAAATCCTTTTTCGGGGTTTCCCTAATCTCGGTATCAAAATATGGTTGTAGAATATCCACATATCGCCGATATTCCTCAAGAAGATCCGTGGTATTTTCTTTCACGTACTCAATATTTTTTTCCCGCCCCGCCTTTTCGAGCTTTTCAGCCATTTCAGAAAGAGTAACAGCACCAATCTGTTTCGACGAACTTTTCAAGGCATGAACATCAATGGTAAAATGCTCCCAGTCTTCCATTTGGTAAAATGATTCCAGAGCATCCGCTTTGCGCTCAATGGCTTTGTAGAAATCTCTTAATATCTCCCAAAATAGTTTTTCACTTCCAAGATAATGGAGAGCCAAAGGTACATCGATCCCGTCAATATTCTTTGGGATTTTTTCACTGGGACCGGAAGCCTCTGCCTCATCAACGGCATCCGTCATCATATCCTCCGCCGAAACCATCTGTATTTTCTCTTCGGGCAACCACTGTCTTAATTTCGACAGCAAAACGGGAAGTTCGATGGGCTTTGCAAGAAAATCGTTCATCCCCTCACAGAGAAACATGGACCGCATTTCTTCTACCGCATTGGCGGTAAGTGCAATAATGGGTACATCATTATACTCCTCGTGAAAACGTCGAATAATATGTGTTGTCTCGACACCATCAATATCCGGCATCATATGGTCCATAAAAATCAAATCATAATGCTTCTGTGAAATTTTCTCTATCGCTTCCTTTCCCCCAAGTGCCGTTTCGATATTCATCTGAAGAGGTTTCATCAAGCCGGCCGCAACGGATAAGTTCACCTCATTATCGTCCACAATCAGAACTTCCGCTTCCGGAGCAATAAAGGTAAATTCCTGCTTCTGGGAAGGGTCATAATCAACATACAAATTTTTGTGGTTCAGAATGGCCCCCATATTCAAAGAATAAATTGGTTTTTTTACAACAATTAGATTGGGGATATTGTATACGATGGAAGTATCAAACCCAACCATTAAGACAAATGTAATGGATGAATTCTGTTCCACAAATTCCCTCACTTCATTCGCAAACAGCGGAAAATCGACAAAACACACATCCACTTTCTCCTCCTGCAAAACCTCCATGGAGGAAGAAGGTTCTTTCACAAAATATGTAATGCCAAATCGCCCCAAGTCTCTCTGCAACGACTCTTTGACATATTCATTTTCACACATAATGGCAACTTTCTGAGAAGAGTCCTCGATTTCGATAGACGGCCTATCCTGCAGAACCAGCTGCGGTATATCAAAAGAAAATGTGCTTCCTTTTCCATATTCGCTCTCTACCCGGATTTGTCCATTCATTAAGGTTACCAGCTGTTTGGAAATAGCCAGCCCCAAACCGCTTCCTTCAATATTGCGATTGCGTTTGCTGTCTACCTGCTGAAAAGATTGGAAAAGTTTTTCCATATCTTCTTCCTTGATTCCAATTCCCGTGTCGTTAACAGAAAAATGCAGTATGATTTCCCGTTCACTTTTTTGTGTATAAGATATTTTCACGGAAACTCTTCCCTCTCTAGTAAATTTAACAGCATTATTCGCCAGATTCATCACTACCTGCTTAATTCGAATATTGTCCCCCATAAGCTGATAGGGGATATTCGGATCGCAATCTACAATCAATTCCAGATTCTTTGCGCCAATACGCGTCATAATAATATTCGTAATATCATTAATGCTGGAAAGGGGTTCGTATTCCACCATATTAATGTCCATTTTCCCGGCAGAAATCTTGGAGAAATCAAGAATATCATTGATAATAGTCAGCAGCGAATTCCCCGCTGTCTTTATCTGATTAATGTATTCCCGTGCCGCAGGAGGAAGCTTTTCGCGGAGAGCCATTTCAGCCATACCGATTACCGCATTCATCGGAGTCCGTATTTCATGACTCATATTGGCAAGAAAATCCGATTTCATATTGGCCTCGCGCTCAATCTCCCGATTAGCAAGCTGGATATGATATTTTTTGTATGCAATATGAGAGAGCATATTGCCAATACAATACAAAAAATTCGCAGAACTTCGCAGCCGCTCATAGGTGCATACCGGCAATTCCCTGGCGGCAGCCAGATATTCTTCCGGATCCACCCCGATTTCCAAAGCATTTTTTCTTGCCAGTTCCTCATCCATTTCTTCCTGAAGGACCTGACCACCCAAAAAACACCCAATGAGCTGACCCTCTACGACGATAGGGGCAGCAAAATCCAACATGCCGGCGTGGCACGTGTAGATAATGGTTTCTCCCTTATCTTTCACCATCTCCGTCCCCTGTTTATCACATTGCTGGCAACGCTCCAGACCAACGGGAGAATTTTTGATAATTTTGTTGCACAAATTGTTACAGGAGCGATGTTCTGTAATGGCGACACCATTTGCATCCGAGATACCACAAGAAATTCCCGTTGTTTCAAAAAAACTATCCTGCAATTCCTGTAATAATGCCACATCAAAAATGTCTGTCAATTGTATATCATTTGCCATATGTACTCCATTTCTATAACCTAAGTTATCCCTCGTTTCAGCCAAGAACTGCAGATATTTTTTCCCGCAACGTCTTTTTGTCTGTCGGTTTCAAAATATACCCCTGCGGATTCAACGCCAACGCCTGCTGTATCTTATCACGGTCAGCAATTCCTGTAAGGAAAATAACCGGAATATTTTTTGTATCCCTGTTCGACCGAATCTGTTCCAAAACCTCCGGCCCTTTCATCTCAGGCATTTCGTAGTCAAGAAGAACCAAATCCGTATGCTTCTTACTCAAAAACCGCAATGC
>JALENH010000011.1 GCA_022767895.1 Eubacterium sp. | reverse complement strand
GCTTTTGAGATTCCCATTGTGGCACAGAAAATGGCAGAGAGCGGTAAATATGATGCGGTGATTTGCCTGGGTGCGGTAATCAAAGGTTCCACGTCTCATTACGATTATGTCTGCGCAGAGGTCAGCAAAGGAGTAGCTGCGGTTGGATTGAATACCGGTGTGCCGACGCTGTTTGGTGTGCTGACGACGGATAATATTGAGCAGGCCATTGAGCGTGCGGGAACAAAGGCGGGGAACAAGGGCTATGATGTGGCATGTTCAGCCATTGAGATGGTAAATCTCATGAAGAATATGTAAGGAAATGAGGGCAAAGATGGAGTGTAGTGAAGTAAAAACACAGGCGGACCGGATTCGGTCCAATGTGGAAAAAGTGATTATTGGGAAATCGGAGACCATTGATCTGGTGCTGACAGCGCTGCTGGCAGGCGGCCATATCCTGCTGGAGGACGTCCCGGGGACCGGGAAAACCATGCTTGCCAAAGCGTTGGCGGCATCCTTAGATGTGGAGTTTAAGCGGATTCAGTTTACGCCGGATTTGCTGCCGGGGGATGTGACGGGAATTCACTATTTCAATCAGAAAACATCAGAATTTGAGTTCCGTGCCGGTGGTATATTTACTAATATTCTGCTGGCAGATGAGATTAACCGTGCGACACCCCGCACCCAGTCCAGTCTGCTGGAAAGTATGGAGGAGCGTCAGGCAACGATTGATGGTATCACCATGGAACTTGGCGAGCCCTTTTTTGTCATTGCGACGCAGAATCCGGTGGAGACCTCAGGTACTTTTCCGTTGCCGGAGGCACAGCTTGACCGTTTCATTATGCAGATTCCCATGGGATATCCGGAACGGGAGGGAGAACGGGAAATCCTGAACCGGTTTGCCGGAGAGAATCCGTTAGAAAGTCTGGAGGCTGTATGCACGGCAGAGCAACTTCAGGAGATGAAAAAGGCTTGCGAAGAGGTTTATGTGGATTCTACAGTTATAGACTATTTGCTGGATATTGTTGATGCCACCAGAAAGCACAATAACATTGCACTGGGTGTGAGCCCGAGAGGAGCCCTTGCTTATCTGAAAGCAGCCAAGTGCTATACGGCACTGAACGGAGGCGATTTTGTGACACCGGAGACGGTGAAGTTTCTGGCACCATTTGTACTGGGACATCGGATTATTCTGGAAGATTTGTACAGCAGCAAGAAAAAAGCAGCGGATTATGTGCAGGAGATTACCCATTTTGTAACTGCACCGACGGAGGATTTTGCCAAGTGATACTGATGCTGTTTCTGGCACTGGTTCTCTTTCTTGTGTATCTTTTGAATACACTTCACTACAAAAGACACTGGATGGAGAATTTTGAAGTGCAGATTGCCTTTTCGGAGGAACAGGCAGGAGTAGGTGACACGCTGTTTCTGTATGAGACAGCCATCAATAAGAAAAAAATGAGACTGCCCACAGTCTGTGTGAAATTCGGGACGTCCAAGTATTTGCGGTTTGAAGATGCTGAGAGTGGAACGGTGTCCGACCATTTCTACCGGAATGACGTTATGAGTGTGGATGGTTTTGAAAAAGTGCGCCGCAAATTGCGGTTTACCTGTAAAAAGAGGGGGATGTACCGAATTAAGGAGGCGGAACTGGTAAGCTATGATTTGTTCTGCCGCCAGACCTTTGTCCATAAGCTTTCTGTGGACGCTTCTCTTTGTGTCTATCCTTCTCTTTTGGATGTTCAGAAACTGGTGCCGGTGTTCCGTCATATGACCGGGGGCTATCGCACGAGTCTTCCTCTCTTCGAAGACCCCTTTGCTTTTGCCGGCGTGAGAGAGTATACGCCTCAGGATTCTATGCGGCGGATTCATTGGAAAGCGTCTGCCCGGATGGGAAGTTGGCAGGTGAAAACAACGGAATATATGGCATCTACTCCTGTAGTAATCCTTTTGAATCTGGAATCGCCCGGAGTATTTACGCCAGTGGATTTGCTGGAGGACAGTATTCGTCTGGCATATTCTTTTGTGTTCTACCTCTGTAGTAATGGCGTTCGTACCCGTCTGGTGGCATCCGGTGATGAGAAGCTTCGCCTGGAGGAGAATGGAAGAAATCAAATTGCCGCTGCGCGCCGTGCGCTGGCGTTAATTTCCTATGAGCATCCCTGTTGTTCGGGGGAGGAACTGGTTCGAAACGAGATTCCGAGACTACATGGCGACGACCACGTGATTGTGATTTCCATGGCGGGGAAAAAGCCGATGCAGGATGCGGTGGCTGATATGATGAGAACGACGGAATCGGTTACCTGGGTGGCACCAATCGTTTCAGAACACGGTGAAGACAATGAGTTTCGGGAAATTTCCCCGGCGATTGAGCGTTGTCTGGTGAAATGGGGTGGTATCGGATGACAGAACGAAATAAAATGAGGATGGTTACTTTTTACGCCTGCTATTTTGTGGTGCTTGCTATCGGAACTTCTCTTTTTAACTGGTTTGACGTTTACGACATTTTGTCCTGGCTGCGTCTTCTGGTGCTCCTTGTTCTTCCTTTTTTGATTTTGTGGCGTTCCAAAGAAAAGCAGAATGAGGACGAGAATAAGAGGGGGAAAAAGTTCTCTAAACAATTGTTTGGAGTGCTGGTTTTTATCGGTTTTCTTGTGTCGCCGGGAACCCTTTTCAATGAAGACGCCGACAATTTCTGGCTTTGCAGTTTTTTCTATGGGGCAGCCATATGTTTGTGCTTCGTCGGAGAGTATATCCGGGGACGGTATCTTCTTCTTTATTGCAACCCCAGTGTGTCCGATGAGACGAGAAAGCGCTCCCGTGTCAATATGAGAAAATATCTGGTTCAGATGGTGATTGTAGGAGCGGTAGCGTTGATTTTTCTCCTGATACTGGCCCGGTTTGAGCCGGAGGTGAAAATGCCGGGAATGCAGAGAACTGCCACAGTACAGAAAGAAAAGGAAGAAGATGAAACGCCTGCTACGAGTCGGAAGGAAGAGAAAAAGGGAGAGATGCAGGAAGAACAGGAGGAGCAGAGCAGTAACGTATTTCTTGTGATTCTGCGTTACACCGTGACGTTGGCGCTTCTTGCCCTGGTTCTTGTGGCAGTGGCATATGGATTGTTTCGTCTGTTTCTTTTTCTGGTTCGCGGACGGCGGAGGGCAGTTTATGTCTTTGAGGAATCGACGGTGGAACGAAGCCACAATGAAGAATATACCAGGCTGGTGCCGGTAATGCGAAAAGGTTTGACTTTCCCGGGAGGAAACGACGGCAGAATCCGGCGGCATTTTTATAAAGAAGTACGGAGAAAGGCGGGAAATCAGGAAATTGAGAAATCCCAGACCCCGGTGGAACTGAAGCGGACATTTTTCGAGCCGGATGCCAGAGGGGAACGACTGACGGAACTTTATGAGAAAGCCCGTTATGCGAAAGAGTCTGTTACGGAAGAGGAAATCAGCCAGTGGGAGAAAATGTAACAGGGGAGGATATCGATATGAGACAAAAAATACGGCTTATTGCCTTTGATATGGATGGAACAGTATTAGATGATCACAAGAGAATCCTGCCGGAGACGAAGGAGGCTTTTGCCCGGGCGGTGGAACAGGGAATTGTTCTTCTGCCTGCCACGGGACGGCACTTTTCCGGGGCTGTAGATGTGATCCGCGAGATTGATGGCGTGGAATATATTATGACTTGCAATGGTGCCGGCATCTATGAATTGGCCTCCGGACGCTGCCTTTTTGAGGAAAGTATGGAACTGTCCTCTTTTTTGCCAATGCTAAAGCGGCTGGATGAGCTGGAGGTGGCGGCAGACCCCTTTGTAAAAGGGGAGGCTTTGATGAATGAGAGAAAATGGTCTCTTGTGGAGGAGATGCATCTTTCTCCGGAGCTGGAACAGTATATGTGGACGTCCCGCAAAAGGGTGCCGGATCTTCTGGCTTCCCTTGAAGAACGGGGAGACGATGTGGAGAAGCTTACCATCAATTTTGTAGTAGAAGAGGATGGTACGAGACGGGACTACGACGAGGTGTTGTCGGTGCTTGCGGATTATCCGCAATTCGATGCCGTTCCCGGCGGCATGTATAATATTGAGGTGACGAAAAAAGGGATTTCCAAAGGGAGCGGTCTGCGTTGGATTGGGCAACGACTGGGGATTTCCACCGGGGAAATGATTGCCTTTGGCGACAGCGGTAACGATCTCTCCATGCTTGAAACTGCCGGCATCGGTGTGGCCATGGGAAATGCAGAAAAAGAGGCAAAGGAAATGGCGGATTACGTGACAAAGACCAATAATGAAAACGGCATTGCTTTTGCACTACATAAATTTTGTTCGAATTTATAAAGGAGGATAAGGCAAATGGAAGAAAAGAAAAGAAGGGTAAATCCACTGATTCCTACGGATTATCCCGACCCGGATGTGATTCGGGTGGATGATACCTATTATATGGTGAGTACCACCATGCATTTTATGCCGGGGTGTGTGATTCTTCGTTCTTATAATCTGGTGGACTGGGAAATTTATAGCTATGTCTATGAGACGTTGGAGCTTACGGAGGCAGAATGTTTGCAAAATGGGAAGAACGCTTATGGACAGGGAATGTGGGCGGCAACACTCCGCTATCACGAGGGAATGTTCTACATCGTGTTTGTGGCCAATGATATGGGAAAGACTTATTTGTTCCGTGCCAGAGATTTGAAAGGTCCCTGGAAAAGAAACGAGGTGGAGGGCTTTTATCACGACTGTTCCCTTCTGTTTGATGATGGGAAAGCCTATCTTGCCTATGGCAACCGCCAAATATATATCATTGAATTGAATGAGGAACTGACGGCACCGAAGGAGGGTGGCCTTCACAAGCTGGTGGTGGAGGACCCGGATGATGTGTGGCTTGGATATGAGGGAACCCATTGGTACCGGATTGGCGGGAAGTACTACTTGTTTTTTATTCACTTGCGCAAGGGTGAGGGGACGAGACGTTCTGAGGTTTGTTATGTGTCGGATCATCTGGAGGGCCCCTATACCGGTGGCGAAGTGCTGGATACGGATGGCGGCTACTGCAATCAGGGTGTGGCCCAGGGGGGAATTGTGAGTACGCCGGAAGGAAAATGGTATGGGATTTTGTTCCGTGACAGTGGAGCGGTAGGACGCCTTCCGGTTCTTGTGCCGGTGGTTTTCGAGAATGATGTCCCGGTTTTTGGTGTTCAGGGAGAGGTACCGGATGAACTGGTGATGACGGACAACCGGCCGGAACATGAATATGCGCCCCTCTACGGTGATGAGGATTTTGAATCCCTGCAGCCATTCTGGCAGTGGAATCACATTCCGGATCATTCGAAATGGTGTCTGGCGGAGCAGGAAAATGGCCAGGGAAATGAACTGCGAATCCAAACCGGGAAAATCTGCCGCAATCTGACTCAGGCGCCAAATACTCTTACCCAGCGATTGATGTATCCCGGCAGTATGGTGACCGTGACAGTGGATGGTTCTCATCTGAAGGATGGTGATGTGGCGGGACTTTGTCTGCTACAGAGTGATTATGGAATGGTGGGAATTACGCGGGAAAACGGACAGTACTATCTGGTACAGCTTGGCCGTCCGGGAGAAGCAGAGGGAAATATGAATCCGGAGGAGGATGCAACGCAGCCTGTGGTGGGAGCGAAAATGCCCCTTTCCCATCCGGTGGCGACAATTCGGTTCCGGGCAGAATTTACCCGGATGAAAGATGTGGCTTATTACGAGGTTCAGAGGGAGGATGCGTGGCAGTCTTTTGGAGATCCGGTAAAACTGCATTTTAAACTGGATCATTTCTGTGGTGTGCGAGCCGGATTGTGCTGTTATGCCACGGAGCAGTCTGGCGGTTATGGAGCATTTCGGACATTCCGGCATAAGTGGCTGACGGAAATTGAGTAAATTTGACGGTGTTATGCGGGAAGCATACAAATAAATGGAGGCAATCATGAAAAAGGAAGCAATGAAGTTGTATGATTCGGAATTGAATGTGATGGAAGTTCTCTGGGAAAAAGGAGAACTACGGGCCGGAGAGATTGTAAAAATTCTTTCGGACCGCATTGGCTGGAACCGCAATACGACCTATACGATTATCAAGAAATGTGTGGAGAAGGGTGCCATTAAAAGGATAGAGCCGAAGTTCATCTGCTCGCCTATGGTGGAAAGGGAAGATGTCCAGAGGTATGAAATCCGGGAGCTTGTGAACCGGATGTTTGATGGAGACTGGGAGAGAATGATGGCAATGGCGGAAGAGATTCATTCTATAGAGTAAAGAAAGGAAATGTATGCAGATTTTTGTAGATGCGGATGCATGTCCTGTCGTTTCTGTTGTTGAACAGGTGGCGAAAAAGTACGAGGTTGCTGTAACATTGCTCTGCGATACGAATCATATTTTATATTCGGAGTACAGCGAAGTTATTGTGGTGGGAGCCGGGGCAGATGCTGTTGATTATAAATTAATCAGCATTTGCCAGAAAGGGGATATTGTTGTGTCCCAAGATTATGGAGTGGCGGCAATGGCACTTGGGAAAGGTGCGTATGCAATCCATCAGTCCGGGAAATGGTATACCGACGATAACATTGACCAGATGTTGATGGAACGGCATTTGAATAAAAAGGCGAGAAGAAGCTCTCACAAGAATCATATGAAATCTTTTAAGAAAAGGACAGAGGAAGATGACGAGAGATTTGCGCAGTCATTTGAGAAAATGGTGTTAATGGCACAAAAACGGCTTTAAGGATATTCACACAGGTAAGTTCCAGAAGGTTATGCTAATCAAAAGCCCCCACGGTCTCGTACATTATTCTATTATATCATCTACCCATTTGTATAATTTATGACATCCAACATTACTCTCTTGTACAACCGTATTCATGTCTTTTTCAAAATCTTCGTAACCATTTCTCTCGTGATAAAGATGATAACCCTCATTTGTAGAACATAGTGTAACAAAAGAAATTCCGTAAACGCTCCAAAACAAGGCGTAGTGACACAGTTCCCATTTTAAGATATGATATCCGTAGCCTATTTATCTAGGCGAGCGTTTTTTACGGAGCTTTGACAAATGACATATTTCGGGCAGTTGATCTGACCACGGTAACAAACTGTCAACAGCCTCTGGTTGATTACACAAATCTGTATTCGGCATAATGGTCAGGATGTGATTCAGATACTCATATACATCCAGGTCATTGGCCCGTGCACTTTCTACCAAAGTGTAAAGAACGGCATTTGCCGCTGCTCCTTTCGGGGTATCTGCAAACAGCCAGGCGCGGCGCGCTGTGGCAAATGGGCGAATATGGGATTCGCACAAATTATTCGAAATAGCAAGTCGTCCATCTTCAAGGAATGTTTCTAATTGTTTCTTATGATTGATGGTATAGTTCAGTGCC
>JALENH010000085.1 GCA_022767895.1 Eubacterium sp. | reverse complement strand
CGTCTTTTCCGCCCTTGTCACGGAAATACTCTGCCATGGTCAGTCCTGCCAGGCCAACTCGCATTCTCGCTCCCGGCGGCTCGTTCATCTGTCCAAATACCATGGTAGTTTTGTCGATAACGCCGGATTCAATCATTTCATAATACAAGTCATTTCCCTCACGGGTACGCTCGCCTACACCGGTAAATACGGAGTAACCTCCGTGCTCCGTGGCAATGTTGGTAATCAGCTCCTGAATCAACACGGTCTTTCCTACACCGGCACCACCGAACAATCCAATCTTACCACCCTTCTGATAAGGACACAGAAGATCGATAACCTTGATACCGGTTTCCAAAATCTCAGATTCCGTGGACTGCTCTTCGAAAGTAGGTGCCTTCCTGTGAATCGGATCATACTCTTTTACCTTTGGTGGGTCCTTTTCATCAATTGGCTCACCAAGAACGTTAAACATACGTCCCAATGTCTCCTCGCCTACCGGCACACAAATCGGTGCTCCGGTGGCTTCTGCATCCATACCGCGCACCAGACCATCGGTCGGTCCCATAGCGATACAGCGCACGGTATCATCCCCCAGATGCTGTGCCACTTCCACCACCAGCTTACCGCCATCCTGTTTGGGAATCTGGATGGCTTCGTTGATTTCCGGAAGATTGCCGTCCTTAAACCGGATATCCAGTACGGCACCAATAATCTGGGTAATCACGCCGAGACTTTTATTGCTATTCTCTGCCATTTTCTACCTCCTAACTTATGGCTGACGCACCAGCCACAATCTCTGTCAATTCCTGGGTTATCGCCGCCTGTCTCGCACGGTTGTACTGTAGACCCAGGGTGTCGATCATCTCCTCTGCATTACTCGTCGCCGAATCCATCGCCTGCATGCGGGCACCGTTCTCACTAGCCACGGCCTCCACCAGCGCGCCAAAAATTAAGCTGTTCATATACAAAGGAATGATATAACCGAGAGTTTCTTCCTCCTCCGGTTCATAGTTCATCAGTGCCACCGGTCCCTGCTTCTCATCCGTCTTTGCCGCATCCTCTTCCATTGCCGCAATATCCTCCTCCCCAAAAGGAAGAATCTTGATGAGAGTAGGAATCTGAGTCACTGTATTTTTAAATACCGTATAAGCCAGATACACTTCATCGATCTCGCCGTTTTCCAATGCACCTGTCACCGTCTTGCCAATGCTCACGGCATCACCAAACAGGGGATTATTAATCACCTCTGAGAAATCTCCCACACAGGTATAACCTTGTCTCGCCAGACTTTCCAGTCCCTTGCGTCCCACCGGATAAATAATCGTATTTTCCGGGTCAAAATCTCCCTGGGTAATGAGTTTCACAATGTTGGAGTTGTATCCTCCTGCCAGACCGCGGTTAGAAGAAATGACAATAACGCCCTTCTTCACCGGACCGTCGTCACTTTTGTCCTTTTTACCGGGATACCCGGCCGGACCGGAGCGTGCCAGCATACCGGATACGGTTTCGTACATTTTGTTAAAATACGGCTTCGTCTCTTCGGCACGGCCCTTTGCTTTCTGGAGCTTGACCGTAGAGACAAGTTTCATGGCTTTTGTAATCTGAGAAGTGCTCTGTATGCTTTCCTTCCTTCTTTTGATGTCCCTCATTGAGGCCATATCATCACACCTCTCTTTTAATTCTCATGAATGAATTCTTTTTTAAACTCTTCAATTGCCCGAATCAGCTTCTGCTCTGTCTCCTCGCGAATCTCTTTGTCATCCCGGATGGCAGCCGGCACTTCCGGATATTTTTCATCCATAAAGGCAAATAAACCTTTCTCAAAGGCCAGTATATCTTCCACCGGAATATCCAGAAGATACTGCTTGGTGGCAGCATAGATAATGATAACCTGGTACCATACCGGCAACGGTGCATACTGATCCTGCTTCAAAATCTCACGAATTCTTTCACCCTGATCCAACTGGCGTTTCGTGTCTGCATCCAGATCGGAACCAAACTGGGAAAACGCTGCCAGCTCACGGTACTGTGCTAGCTCGATACGAATCGGCCCGGCAATCTTCTTCATTGCCTTAATCTGAGCCGAACCTCCTACACGGGATACGGAAAGTCCCGGATTCACCGCCGGCCGGAAACCGGAGTTAAACATCTCTGTCTCCAGATAAATCTGTCCGTCTGTAATGGAAATTACGTTGGTTGGGATGTAAGCCGACACATCTCCTGCCTGGGTCTCAATAATCGGCAATGCTGTCAGAGAGCCGCCACCCAATTTGTCGGACAATTTAGCCGCACGCTCCAACAGACGGGAATGCAGATAGAATACATCACCCGGGAACGCCTCTCGTCCTGGTGGTCTGCGAAGCAGAAGGGAAAGGGTACGATATGCCGCTGCATGTTTCGTCAAATCATCATAGATAATCAGCACATCTTTTCCATTCTCCATCCATTCCTCACCGATGGCACAGCCGGCATACGGTGCAATATACTGCAATGGAGCCAGCTCACTGGCTGTGGCTGCTACCACCGTGGTATAATCCATGGCACCGCTCTCCTCCAGCGTCTTCACAATATTGGCAACGGTGGAGGCCTTCTGTCCGATGGCTACATAGATACAAAGTACATCCTGATCTTTCTGGTTAATAATGGTATCAATGGCAATCGCTGTTTTACCTGTCTGGCGGTCACCGATAATCAACTCACGCTGGCCTCTTCCGATAGGCACCATGGAATCAATCGCCTTGATACCGGTCTGCAACGGTGTATCTACCGATTTACGCGAGATAACACCAGAAGCCACACGCTCAATCGGACGAAGTTTGTCCGTATTCACCGGGCCCTTGCCATCAATTGGCTGTCCCAGCGCATTGACAACACGTCCCAACATGGCATCGCCTACCGGCACGGTTGCTACCCGACCTGTGGTCTTTACCATATCTCCTTCGTTAATATTGGCGGCATCGCCAAGAAGTACAGCACCGACATTGTCCTCCTCCAGGTTCATTACCATGCCGTACACTTCATGCGGAAATTCCAGAAGTTCGCCCTGCATAGCTTTCTCCAGCCCATGGATACGGGCAATTCCGTCCGCAACCTGAATGACGGTTCCCACGTTCGCCACTTCGAACTCCGTACTATATTTTTTTATTTCATCTTTAATCACTGAACTGATCTCTTCAGGTCTTAAATTCATGTTTCCAACACACCTTCTTTCTAAAAGCAGCCAGCATCAGCTGGATAGCTTTACTTTGCTCAAATCTCTTGTCATAGCATCCAGCTTGGAGCGGATGCTGTTGTCAAGAACCCGGTTCCCGATACGAATCACAATTCCGCCCAACAGGCTTTCGTCCACCTGGTAATCCACGGATAATGTTTCATACTCAGAAACCTCAAGAAGTTTATTCTCTATCTTTTCTCTCTGCTCATCCGACAGCGGCATAGGCGTCCGGACCTTAACTTGCCCGATTTTTTTGTACGCCATGACCTTCTCTATAAAATAGTCGAGAACAGAAAGAATTTCACCGATGCGTCCTTTTTTCACAAGAACATTCAGAAGTCCCATCATATTTTGTGACAGTTCTTTCTGAAAAACATCCTGCAGCAGGGCAAGCTTCTTTTCCATTGTCATCTCCGGATGGCACAGAATCGCCATAAACTCAGGATTGCTGTCAAGCGCTTCCTGCATCATGGCAGCCTCCTTCCAGAGTTCATCCACCTGATTCTCCTCCAGAGCCAGTGAAAACAGGGCATCACCATACACCTTAGAAACTAATTTTGCCATGTTTCATCACCCATTTCTTTCAATGTATCATCAATCAGCTTCGCCTGGGTTTCTTCACTGATGGATTCCGACACAAATTTGCCAGCCATAAGAGAAGCAACCTGAACCATTTCCTGCTTCATTTCATCACGGACTTTATCCTTCTCGAGAGCTACTTCTTTCTCTGCACGAGCCACAATGCGGTGAGCCTCATCTCCCGCTTCACTGACAATCTCTCCGGCACGCTCTTTCGCTTTCTGACGTGCTTCTGCCAAAAGGGCAGCGGATTCATCCTCCACTTTCTTAAGACGGGCATCATAGTCCTCCTTCATGGCAAGTGCATCCTTTTTCGCTGCGGCTGCTTCATCCAGCTGTCCCTGAATAAAATCTTTCCGTTTCTGAATCAGCTTCCGAGCCGGGTTAAACAGAAGATAGGACAACAGAATAAACAAAGCCAGCATGGCAACCAACGTAATGCAGGTGTCAAATAAAGTCTGCGGATCAAGTCCAAATATTCTTGGATCCAATTACAATCCCTCCTTTCTGATTTTGTTCGGATGGATTGCATTATACCCCAAATGGATTAACGAACAACAGAATCATCGCTACAACCAGACCATACAGACCGGTTGTCTCGGCTACGGCCTGACCAAGAAGCATGGTAGACATAATCTCACCACGTGCCCCCGGATTGCGTCCTACTGCACTGGCACCATAACCAGCTGCGATACCCTGTCCAACACCAGGTCCGATACCTGCGATAACTGCCAGTCCCGCACCAATTGCGGATGCTGCGTGTACTAAATCTGCTCCTGAAATTCCCATATTTCTTTCCTCTCTTTCTGCGCTTTCTACGCGATTCATTTTGTTTTTTAATCATCCAAATCCGCGGCATTCGCTATGAATACCATCGTCAGCATGGCGAATACATACGCCTGCAATGCGCCGGCAAATACATCCAGATAAGCGTGTAGTGCAGCCGGCCAGACCCACAACAAGAACTTCGGCAGAAGTCCGTAGATCAGTGCCATCATCATGGTTCCCGACAAAATATTGGCAAAAAGACGCAATGACAACGATACCGGTGTAGCAAACTCACTGATTACATTGATAGGGAAGAACAAAAAAATCGGTTCAAACAATCCTTTGAGTTTTCCCCATTTCTGCCACTTAATACCCTGGTACTGAATCATGACGAAAGTAATCAGTGCCAGAGGCAGGGTGATACCATAATCTGCCGTTGGAGGTCTGAGTCCAAAGAGTCCGGACAGGTTACATGTCACAATGAACATGAAGATTACTCCGATGTAATTCTTAAACCGCGGCGCCAGCGTCTTGCCCATATTACTCTTCACCAGATTATCTAACGACTCGATCAAAAGTTCCAGCACATTCAGAACCCCGGTGGGGGCTTTCGTGGGATCCGCCTTGGCAATCTTGCGGTTTGCCACAATGGCAAATACAATCAGAGCAACCATAACAATGGCCAGACATACATGGGTTGTGGTGATATACACCGTGACATCACCGATGTGAACCGGCAGATACCCATGTACGTAAAAATCTACTCCATCCACGCCCTCACTCTCCTTTCCTTAAAATTTATAACAACCAGACTCACTCAACTTTCGTTGGTGATTCTGTTTTATTACCCTCTTTTTCCATCTTCCACATTCGGATTTTCTCCATAAATGGTACCATAAGCGCAGCGAATTTTCTGGACAAAAGTCCCGCCAGAACGGTGTAGGGAAGGACCCAGTCAGAAACAAAAAAGCTGCCAAACAATACCGCAATTTCAATGACACTCCTCACCATCCCCATGGCACGGGAGTGGTTCGCCGCTTTTTTCTCCGGGAGATCCAGTTCAATATCAATGCTGTGGTAAAGATGCAGCATCATGGCACTTGCCGTCATGCTTCCTGCCACTTCACCCAATGCATAAGCCAGTGGATTGGGTACAAAAAAGACCCCTGCTACAATTACAACAGCTGCCAGAAGCCATATCCCGATAATGACTTCCCACAAGCTAATTTTCGCCGTCTCCATCTGCCTTCTCCCTCTCCGCCGGCTGCTCTTTGCTGCCGTCTTTCTTCTCCTTGCCGGGATGATATTGTCCCGTCAATACAAGCATACTACGAAGCGATGCCAAAATTCCCACAAACATCATGACAACAATCCAGAACTTTGTCCCTGCAAGCCGGTCAATCCCATATCCGATTAGCAGACTGATGCTCATACACACCATCATGGACAATCCAATCTGCATCACCATCGACAGGGCATGCAAAATCTCTCTCCGGTTTTTCGCTTCGTCTCTTTTTCTCATAACTCTCCCGCTTTCTTCACGCAGGCCATCTGGCCTTCGATGATTGCACTGCGAAGTCCCTTCTCCTCCAGAACGCGAACTGCCTCAATCGTGGTTCCGCCCGGAGAACATACCATATCTTTCAATTCGCCCGGATGTTTGCCGGTCTCCAGTACCATTTTGGCACTTCCATATACGGTCTGGGCCGCCAGTTCATACGCCTGGGCTCTTGGCATTCCATCCGCCACCGCCGCATCTGCCATAGCTTCAATCACCATGAAAATATACGCCGGGGCACTGCCGCTGACACCGATAACCGTGTCTATCATGCTTTCTTCCACCTGAGCTACAACGCCAAAACTTTCAAACAATTTTACCGCCTGCTCCTTTTCTTCCCCGGTAACATTGGCATTAAAACACATGCCAGTGGCTCCTGCCAGAACAAGTGCCGGTGTATTGGGCATGGTTCTTACTAATTTGGTAGTCTTGCCAAATAAATTCTCAATATTCGAAATCGTCTGCCCCGCTGCTATGGAAATAATCAGGGCATTCTCTTTTACACTCTCTGCAATCTCAGGAATCACCTGTTCAAACTGGTATGGTTTGATGGCGAGCACAAGTACATCTGCCGCAGCCGCCACTTCCTTATTGTCCGTGGTCGTCCGTATCCCCAGTTCATCACCAATTACTTTCAGTGCTTCTTCATTTCGGCGGGATACAATCACTTCCTCCTTCTGAAAAAGTCCCTTTGACAGAATTCCTTTCAGCATAGCCTGCGCCATGTTTCCACATCCGATAAAACCTAACATGATGCTACCTCCATTGTACTCAATTCATCAGTCTTCAATCATGTCCACCCGGCGCTTGTGTCTCTCCACACCGGAAAACTCCGTATCTAAAAATACATCCACAATTTTTTCTGCCAGTCCCGGTCCCACGACTCTGGCACCAAATGCCAGAATGTTGGCATCGTTGTGCAGCCTGGTGGCCTCCGCGCTGAAGCAGTCGCTGCACACGGCAGCACGAATCCCTTTCACTTTATTGGCTGCTATGGAAATACCGATACCGGTTCCACAAATCAGAATTCCTCTGTCACACTCACCATCCACAATAGCCTGGGCGACTTTCTTGCCATAGATTGGATAATCCACCGGCTCCGAGCTGTAACTGCCGTAGTCTTTGTACTCAAGCCCCCGGTCCTCCAAATGCTTCATGATCACCTGTTTCAATTCATAGCCTGCCTGATCACATCCTAATGCTATCATAACGTAAAGCCCTCCTAAATCAATGCAATTAATTCCATTGCAGTTTTTTCTTCACCTTATAAAGTAAATCTTTCAGTTCAATATAGCTTTCCTCATAGGCCTCATCTCCGCTGCCATAGGGGTCCGGTACATCCGGGTCCAGTTCCACGCCTTCTTCCTCAATGGCAAATTCCCGGAGTGTATACACATGTTCCGTAAGGCCATAATCCTCCACCAATTTCACCTTTTCCGTAAAATTCATGGTGAGTACCAAAGTCTCTTCATCCACTTCCTCTGCTTTGAACTCCTCAGACACCTGTTCCTCACATGGTACCGCATGATTAATCAGGAGCTCTGTCACTCTCTGGTCTCTGGGTTCCGCAAACAAGACAACTAACCCCCGGGACAAAATCTCCTTGGATTTATCCATGAGGATGCTTTTCATAATCCACTCCGCCATCGGGCTCAGGATGACATTTTCCTTTGATACAAAAATTATTCGTGTGCATTTCTCCATGTCATGCTCCTCCATTCATTCCTTCGGAAGATACTCAATCCTCTGCCCCGCCGCCTTCAGCAAACGGTTCATAATCGCCTCACTTCTTTCCTCCTCCGGAAAACTCTCGGAAAAGATTACCTCTACTCCCCTGTGGTCAAACTCCCGCAGGACTCCGTACAATCCCTGTTCAATCGTATGCTGCTTTCTGGAGCCCACAGACAGGACTTGTCCATGGGAATAATACGCCACTGTCTCATCAGTGGCCAAAATGCCTACCTTCTCTGCCGGATACCTTGCCGCCAGCTCACAGATTCTGCCAATCACGGCTTTTAATGGTCCCTCAATTACCGTCATCTGGGCCTGTGGTGCATAATGCCGGTACTTCATCCCCGGTGCCTTTGGTTTCACCTCCGGGTTCTCACCGGCCAGTCCGGGATCCATCCGGACTTCACCTGCCACTTCCTCTATCATCTGCTTCGTAATATGTCCCGGCCGCAAAATCACCGGTACATCTTCTGTCACATCCACAATCGTCGACTCCACACCGATGCCCACAGCACCGCCGTCGATAATCATATCGATTCGTCCCCACAAGTCCTCTTTCACATGCTCTGCTGTGGTGGGACTCGGTCTCCCGGACGTATTCGCACTGGGAGCCGCCACCGGAACCCCTGCCCGGGCAATCAGCTGTCTCGCACCCTCATGCTGTGGCATACGTACCGCCACCGTATCCAGGCCACCTGTCGTCTCATAGGGAACTTGTTTACTTTTTTGAAAAATCAGTGTCATCGGTCCCGGCCAGAATGCATCCATCAGAGCCTCTGCTTTCTTCGGGATGTCTGCCACGATAGCAGGAAGTTCCTCCCTGCTGCTGATATGGAGAATGAGAGGATTGTCACTGGGACGCCCCTTCGCCTCATAAATCCGTTTCGCCGCCTCCGGCTGCAGGCCGTCTCCTCCCAAACCATACACAGTCTCCGTAGGAAACGCCACCAGACCTCCACGGCGCAAAATCTGTGCCGCCTGTTCCAGTTCCTTTTCCTGATACCCTTTTACCGCATCGAAACGAATCCATTCTGTGTCCATATCCGATTCCTTCTATCTCCATTTTTGTCTAAACACCTATGAAAATATAATACCATATCCGGGCTATTTATACAAGAAATTTTCAATCCCCTCTGCAATGCCATCTGCCATCTTTTTTTGATATTTTTCGTCGTTCAGCAAAGCCTCTTCCTCCGGATTTGACAAAAATCCACATTCCACAATAACAAGTGGGCAGGTCACTTTGCGGAGCATATAATAGCTGTCGTTTGCTTTCTCTACACGATGGTTATCGTCTCCCACCGCTTCTCGGATGGTCTGCTGTAAAATGCCGGCCAGACGTTTGCCCGCTTCAGAACTTGTATGGTAAAAAACCTGGGCCCCTTTCGTCCCCGCTGAGAAACTGTTCTGGTGAATACTGACCACCAAATCCGGTTTCGTCTCTTCAATCAATGCCACCCGGTTTTTCATGTCTGTCAACTTTTTCGAGGATTCATTTCCCTGACAGAGTGCCTCATCCGTCGTCCTTGTCATATAGACGGTATACCCGCTTGCCGCCAACTTAGCATTCAATTTCTTGCTGATGGCAAGATTGATATCCTTCTCCAGTGTGTGATTCACTCCCACCTTGCCGGGATCAAAACCGCCGTGTCCCGGATCAATAACAATGGTTGCTTTCGTCCCCTTCGCCGTCTGGTTCAGAGCCGGCCGGAATGGCGCGGACTCCTTTGGGGACAGCCTGTACATCACACCAAAAAAAGCAGCCACCGCAAGTATCCCTGCCATGACTGCCAGTTTTTGTCTTTCTTTTCTTTTTACATCCATCGCGGTCTCCTTCGGAGATTCTCGCTATATTGTATGCTTATTCTGCCGCAAATAGAAATCCCATTATTTGAGGGCATCCATAATCGTAGTCCAGGTCACGGCGCGTTCAAATCCCAGTTTCCAGAAAGCCACTCCTGCCACCTTGTTTTTCTTCACAACCTCCAGCTTTTTGCCGAGGGAAGTCTCCTCCTCCAGCCAGATTTTGTAAGTAGCACCGCTGGACTTAAATTCCGCATAGTACTGACCGGTGGCGTCATCCCATGTCGGAGAGGCATCGTTGGCACGAATCATACTCTCCGCACCGCTCATACCATAAGCTTCGGGAACCGGCTTTTTCCCCTTCACTTCTTTCCACAGCCGCGAATAGAACGGAAGAGCAACCACGGTACGCTCCTTCGGAACCTTGGCAAGAACATTTTTCACACCATTCTCCACAAAAGGCAAGGAAGAGACGGAACCGCTTTCTTCACTTCCGTTGTAGTGTTCGTCATACGCCATCAGAATCACATAATCCACAATACGACCCTGCTCTGCTAAATCGTAAAAGGAATTGTACTCAGCCGGCGGATAATTGTCCACGGATACAACGAGATCATTAACATGGCATTTCAGCGTCAGTTCCCGTAAAAACTGAAGATAAGCTGCAGCCGAATCTTTCGTCACATGCTCAAAATCAATGTTGATACCATCCAGCTGATATTGAATCGCTGAAGCCACCAGATTATTAACTAACCTGGTCCGGTTACTTGTAATTCCAAGCACCTTCGTCAGTTTTATTTTTTTATCAAAATCGCTGACCAGCCCCCACACTTTTTTGCCGGCGCCATGCGCCTCGGCAACATAAGTGCCGCTTGCCAGAGAATCAAAATTGCCGTTATTATCACTGAGAGAAAACCAGGTCGGACTAAGCACATTCATAGCTTTGGCATTGTTTATGGAGGAAGGCAGATAACTGCTGCTGGACTGGTTCGTCACCTGATGCCATCCAAGACAGACCTGTCCCTTCATTGCCATCTGGTCAAAACTCTCCGGCTCCTTGTCAAACTTCCATTTCTCTTCCTGTTTTTTCTCGATGCGGTCATTGGGAATATAGCCGGAAATACCATCCAGCGTGGTTACGGCCATATACTCATTTTCCTGTTTGATGTCTGTCTCCACAAAGACGCGGGTACCTTCCGGCACTTCCACATAATATTTGTATTTGCTGTTCGGGCCTTTTCGTATTCTTGTATCCTCCGTAATGGTCGCCATCGTATATTCAGCGTCACGGTCAGACATCACGATAAGGCGGTCCGGACTTCCATAGGTCTTGTAGGAGCAGCTGGCGTGCTCTTTGATGAACGAAAGAGAAACATATAATTTTGCCTCTTTCTCATTTAAAACCGGTGCCTTCGCGCTTTTGGTTTCTTTGCCAAAAGTATATTCGGCAGCTCCTGCTTTCGCCAGAATAACTCCCTCTTTGGTGGCATAAGAAAGACTTTTTTCTGTGGCGTCGACATAAATCCGCTGATCCATATACTGCGAGGCAATATCTGCCGGCACATAGATTTCTCCGCCGGTTTTGTATCCTTTCACTTTCTGAAGTTCATCGTCCACTACCAGCGCGACCTCACCTTTTTTCAACTGAAACAGGTCATTCAGAGACTCCTGTCCCGGCTCAAAAAGCTCAATCACCATGTGTATCACCGGTCTGGCCAGAAGTGCCACCAAAATCACTGCCAGAAGTACGGCAACCAGTATTATCTTCCGCTTTTTCGTCATGAATGGTTCCTCCTCCCTGCGGGATCAATCTTTTCCATCCCAACAATACGTGCACAGGTTTTCCTTTGGTATTCCAACCGCATCCAGCATGTCGTCCAGACGGTTGAAACGAAGTGTTGTAAAATTGAGTTCCTTTCGGATTTCTTCCACCATCTCTTCATATTTTTCTGATTCCGGATCCGTATACTGCTGTAAAACTTCCTCCGGTACATCCTCCGTCCCCTCCAGTCGGGCAATGACTCGTCTCGTAATCAAATCCATCTCAGAAGAAGAACGGGAGAAATTCAAAAATTTACATCCATACACCAATGGTGGACAAGCCGGGCGAATATGAACCTCCTTCGCTCCGCTCTCATATAAAAATTCCGTCGTCTCCCGGAGCTGCGTACCCCGGACAATGGAATCATCAATAAGAAGAATGCTTCTATCCTGAATCAAATCATGAACGGCCAGCATTTTCATTTTCGCAATCATATCACGCTTACTCTGCACCGTCGGCATAAACGAACGGGGCCATGTCGGTGTGTACTTAATAAAAGGTCTCGAAAATGGCACTCCGGATTCATTGGCATAGCCCACAGCATGAGCCGTTCCCGAATCCGGCACGCCGGCTACGATATCCGGTTTTACGTGATCCCGTTTTGCCATGTTTTTTCCACAGTTATACCGCATCTGCTCGACACTGACACCTTCATACGAGCTGGATGGATAACCGTAGTATACCCAAAGAAACGTACAAATTCTCATTTTACTTCCCGGTGCCATCAATGTCTTGATTCCCTCTTCATTGACAATCACAATCTCTCCCGGTCCCAGTTCCTTCAAAGGATGATAGCCCAGATTCTGGAAGGAAAAAGATTCCATCGCCATACAGTAGGCGTCGTCTTTGTTGCCGATGACAAGTGGAGTTCTTCCATATTTATCACGTGCCGCGTAAATCCCCTTCGGCGTCAGCAACATCAAGGTCAGCGAGCCGTCGATAAGCTCCTGGGCATAGTGTATGCCCTCAATAATATTTTCTTTCTGGTTAATGATGGCAGCCACCAGCTCGGTGGGGTTAATATCTCCGCCACTCATTTCCAGAAAATGTGTATTATTATCCTTGAAAATCTCATCCACAATTTCCTGGGCATTATTGATTTTGCTCACTGTCGTAATGGCATACGTTCCATGATGAGAACGCACAATCAGTGGCTGTGGCTCATAATCGGAAATGCATCCAATGCCATAATAGCCCTTCATTTTCTGCAAATCTTTATCAAATTTTGTTCGAAAAGGTGCATTTTCAATATTGTGTATGGCGCGGTCAAACCCGTTTTCTCCATACACCGCCATGCCGGCACGCCTCGTTCCCAGATGAGAATGATAATCCGTCCCAAAAAATAAATCAAACAAACAGTCGCCCTTTGAGGCAACGCCAAAAAAACCGCCCATAACATCCTCCGTAATTGTCTTGTTTTTTTCGGAAACTTATAGTCCTATAATAGAATACCACGGATTCGACAAAATGTCATGTCCCATCTGCACTTTTTTGAGATTTTACTTTCACAAGTTTGTCTTGAATAAATTTTCATCTGCCCGTATAATAAAAAGGGGATTATTCTATACATCCCCGGTAACAATAAAAATAATGAAACAGGAAACGAGGTATGATTTGTGAAAAAGCTGGAAGAATACATAAGAAGCATTCCGGATTTTCCGGAAGAGGGAATTATTTTTCGTGATATTACAACTATTCTGCAAGATGCAGAAGGTCTGAAACTCGCTATTGACTCTATGATTGAAGTCTTAAAAGATGTGGATTTTGATGTCATCGTCGGAACGGAATCCCGCGGATTTATCTTTGGTGTTCCCATCGCTTACGCCATGGGCAAGCCTTTTGTTCCCTGCCGCAAAAAGGGAAAATTGCCCTGTGAGACAGTGACTGCCGAGTATGATCTGGAATATGGAAGTGCCGCCATTGAACTGCACAAGGATTCTATCAAAGAAGGCCAGAAGGTTGTCATTGTGGATGACCTGATTGCCACCGGAGGTACTGTAAAAGCCTGTGCCAATCTGGTTGAGCAGCTGGGTGGACAGGTGGCAAAAATCGTATTTTTGATGGAACTTGCCGGTCTGAAAGGACGGGATCAGCTGAAAGATTATGATGTTTCATCGCTGATTATTTATGAGGGAAAATAGATAGCTTTTTGCTATCATTAACCGTTTCACGAGGGAGCGCGTGAACGCAATATACTTATAAGGAGGAGCATTTCATGCTAGAAAAAATGTTCAAACTGAAAGAAAATAATACTTCTTTCAAAACCGAGGTTATCGCCGGTCTGACTACATTCATGGCTATGGCATATATCCTCGCCGTCAACCCACAAATTCTCGGTACGACCGGGATGAATTCCGATGCCATTCTTCTGTCAACAGCGTTGGCATCCTTCGTCGGAAGTATGGCTATGGCATTACTTGCCAACTATCCATTTGCCCTGGCACCCGGCATGGGGCTAAATGCTTATATGGCATTTACCGTATGCGGAAGCATGGGGTATTCTTGGGAGATTGCCCTGTTGGCAGTCTTTGTCGAAGGATTAATCTTCATCGTCCTGTCTCTGACCAATGTCCGTGAGGCAATTTTCAACGCCATCCCACTCGGACTGAAAAAAGGTGTCAGCGCCGGAATCGGTCTGTTCATCGCCTTCATCGGTCTGCAAGGAGCCAAGCTGGTCGTAAACCATGATACTACCCTTGTAACCTATGTAAAATTTGTAGGTAATTTCCATACTATTGGTATCAGTGCCCTGTTAGCGTTAATCGGATTGTTCATCACCGTTATCCTTCATGTAAAGAAGGTAAAGGGTTCTATTCTGATTGGTATCCTTTCTACTTGGATTCTTGGAATGATTTGTCAGGCAATTGGTCTTTATGTACCGGATAACCAAAGTTTCTTCTCCCTGTATCCAAGCTTCCATATGGTTGATTTTACCGCACTGGGTGATACCTTTGGAAAATGTTTTACCGCTGATTTCAGCAGTGTTGATTTCCTGAATTTCATCGTGGTACTGTTCGCTTTCCTGTTTGTGGATATTTTTGACACACTGGGAACTTTGATTGGTGTTTCCACGAAAGCCAATATGTTAGACGAAGAGGGCAAACTTCCACGCATTCGTCCGGCACTCCTGGCAGATGCCATTGCCACTTCGGTAGGCGCCGTATTAGGAACTTCAACCACAACAACTTATGTAGAATCCTCAGCGGGTGTTGCCGCCGGCGGACGCACCGGTTTATCTTCCGTAGTAACCGGTCTTCTGTTCCTGTTGGCCATTTTCTTCGCTCCGATTTTCACAGCGATTCCATCTTTCGCCACAGCACCGGCATTGATTTTTGTTGGATTCCTCATGGTATCCTCGATAATCAGTATTGATTTTGAGGACCTTACCGAGGCGGTTCCGGCTTATCTTGCTATGCTGGCCATGCCTCTTATGTACAGCATCTCCGAGGGTATCGCACTGGGTGTAATCTCCTATGTAATCATCAATGTATGCTGCGGCAAGGCTAAGAAAGTAAAACCGTTGATGTATGTTCTGGCAGTACTGTTTGTGTTGAAATACATCTTCCTGTAAAACAAAACCAACAGAGCCTTTGTTGCAATCCACGCTCCCGCTGTTATTCGCGCAACGGTAAGGATGTGCCAAATACGCACATCTCTTACCGGCGTGAATAAAGGATTGTAACAAAGGCTCTATTGGTTTTTACTTTGGGTCTTGTGTGCGGTTTTCGAGTTTTCCAGCACTTTACACCCCGATAATTCTCTCGAAATTCCCGGCAAAGATTTGCTGTTTTTCTTCCTCTGTCAACGTGGTGTCCCGGAGCCACTGTACAGCCTCCTTCTGGCCGCTCCATGGACTATCCGTGCCGAAAAGAACGCGGTCTGTCCCCATGGCTCTCACGAGGTTTGTAAAGGCTTCTTTTGTCAGCATGCCTTCCACACCATCTGTCTCCAGATAATCGCCGGAAAAGGAAGTGTCAAAATACACAGGGAGTTCCAGCAGTTTCGCCTGCACTTCATCCCACAGACGCCAGCCGCCCATGTGGGCGAGAATCAGATGATCGGATTCGGTGTCTCTCACGACCTCCACCACGTGATCCGGCGTACAGTGAACCGGCTCCGGCAGCCCGATATCCACGCCGGCATGGATCACCAGATAAAGATCCAATGACGTTGCCTCTTCCACAATCCGTTTGTAACGGATGTCGTTAAAGAACGTTTCCTGATAATCGGGGTGGAGCTTCAACCCTTTCAGCCCATAGGATTTGACACGGTGTAACACTTCTTTATAATTCTCTGTGTCCGGATGAATGCCACCAAAAGAGAGTATGCCCGTCTCCTTCGCCGCGTCATTGGCGCGGGCGGCCACTTCATTTATGGTGTCCACCTGCTTCGCCGAAGTAGCCACAGGAAGAAGCAGGGAATAATCAATCCCTGCCTCCTTCATCGACTTTCTCAAGCCGGATTCTATACCGTTTGTTTTTGCTTTCACGCCGGAATTTTTCTCCAGTTTTTCAATGGCTTTTGCTGCAATTTTCTCCGGATAAATATGCGTATGTGCATCAATGATCATTTCTCATAACCTGCCTCAAATGCTTTCTGGTTGATGTCCACTGTTTTCGGAGGCACGGTAGCCGCGATTACATCCAGCCACTGCTGCTTCGGGAAGTCCATGTTCTTCGCGGCAACACCAATAATAACGGTATTAAACACGCGGGAATTCCCCAATTTCTTCGCCTCTGCCATGGCATCAACGGATACGACTTTATAGTCTTTCTTCAGTGTTTCCAAAATGTCCTCCGGATATTCAGCCATGCCGGTCACAACTGTCATAGGATCCATTCGCTGGTCATTCACAATCATGACACCGTCTTTTTTCAGAAAATGAGCATAACGCATTGCCTCCAGTTTCTCAAAAGCAATGAGTACATCTGCTTGGCCTTCTTCCACAATGGGTTCATACACTTTATCACCATAGCGGACAAAGGTTACCACACTTCCACCTCGCTGTGCCATACCGTGAACCTCACTCAGCTTCACGTCATAGCCTGCTGCCTGGATAATGCCTCCCAGAATACGGCTGGTGAGAAGTGTTCCCTGTCCACCAACACCTACAATCATTATATTTTTTGTTTCCATATATCTATTTCCTCCATTCCGATGTTCGGTATGCTTTGTACTCTAAGTTAGCGGGCAACGCAGTCGATGGCATCAAATTTGCACAACTGCTTGCACAGGCCGCATCCGTTACACATCGTATCATCGATGGCAATCGTTCCATCTTCCTTCTTCGTCAATGCCGGGCAACCAGGTTTCAGACACATGCCGCACTTCTTGCATTTGTCACTGAGGGCAACACATTTATTCGGGAATTTAACACCCTTCAACAATGCGCACGGTGCACAGGCAATGATAACAGATACTTCATCCTTCGCCACCTCTTCCTTGATGGTTTTTTCCATAGCAGCAAGATCAAAAGCATCCACTTCCGTTACATTTTTCACACCAATGGCTTTGCACAGATGATAAATGCTGATGGCCGGTACGGTCTCACCCTGCAGGGTTTTACCGGTGGCCGCGTGATCCTGATGGCCGGTCATTCCGGTGGTGGAATTATCCATAATAATTACCGTTCCGGTACCCTGATTATAAACCATGTTCATCAGGGAATTAACCCCGGTATGCATGAAGGTGGAATCACCGATGACTGCCACCCAATTCTTGATGTAGTCCTTGCCGTGAGCCTTCTCCATACCATGAAGGGTGGAAATGCTGGCGCCCATACATACGGTTGTGTCAATCACATTCAATGGTGCCACCGCTCCCAATGTATAACAGCCAATATCGCCGGCTGCATGAATTTTCAATTTATTTAATACCGAGAATGTACTTCTGTGCGGACAGCCCGGACACAGAATCGGAGGACGGGCAGGAAGGTCACCGTAAGGTTTTGCTTCCACCTTTTCTCCCAGCACTTTCTCCCGAAGAAGATTGGCACTGTATTCGCCCTGACGGGTAAATATTCCCTTGCCGATACAGGAAATCCCCCAGGATTTCACCTGTTCCTCGATGACCGGCTCCAGTTCCTCAAATATGTAAAGTTTATCCACCTTGGAAGCGAACTCTTCGATCAACTTCTTCGGCAGTGGATGCACCATGCCCAGTTTCAGCACAGATGCCTCCGGAAATACTTCCTTTACATACTGGTAAGGAATACCACTGGTGATAAAGCCAATGGAAGTATCCTTGTACTCGGCTTTGTTGATGGCAAAATCACAGCCATCCTCTGCCAGACGATTCATGCGGTCTTCTACGTGAAGATGACGCTTAATCGCATTGCCCGGCATCATGACATTTTTACCCGGATTGCGCTCGTATGGTTTGTCCGCCGGCTCCACACGCTCTTCCAGCGTAACCGGTCCCTGGGAATGGGCCAGTCTTGTGGTAGTACGCAAAATCACCGGCGTATCATACTCCTCACTGATACGGAACACCTCTTTTACAAAATCCTTCGCCTCCTGGCTGTCAGACGGCTCCAATACCGGCACCAGTGCGGCCCGAGCCACACAACGGGTATCCTGCTCATTCTGGGAGCTGTAAAGACCCGGGTCATCGGCCACAACCATCATCAGGCCACCATTGGCTCCTATGTATGACGCTGTGTACAGCGGGTCACTGGCTACATTCAAGCCCACATGCTTCATGGATGCCATCGCACGGACACCACTCATGGAAGCACCGATTGCCACCTCTGTCGCCACCTTTTCATTCGGCGACCACTCGCAGTAAATCTCATCGTACTTTACGATATTTTCGCTGATTTCTGTACTTGGCGTTCCCGGATATGCCGCAGACACTTTCACCCCGGCCTCGTACGCACCGCGGGCGATTGCCTCGTTTCCTAACATAATCTTCTGTTCTGCCATTTTTGTTTCAATCCTCCTAGTCTTTGTCATTCATGATACTATCTTACCATAGATTCCCTCTGAATGGGAATTTTTTTACCTTTTTTTCGACCTTATCTTTTCAAATATACATTTTTCTGATTGTTCCCCACATTCTCCACCTGCAGTTTACGGATGCTGTGAACCAGTTTCTGGAAGGTGGCATAACCGAGTTTCTTCACCTTAAAGTTCGGATAGTGGTCGTACACCTTCTGGGCCAGCTGACCGATATCAATGCCTGTCACACCGGCTTTTTTTACTACGTCAACCATAAACTCCTCAATCTCTTTCGCATCATTTTTCAAAATGACGTTGATACTTGTGTGGTTGCGCCGCAGTTCAAAATTATCCAAATCCTCAATAAAGCGGGACAGGGAGCTGTAGCCGTAATTGCGGACATCAAAATCCGAGTACTTTTTCACCAGCGCACTTCCAATCTCGCCAAGGCCGGTATCCCGCCCATTATTTTCATTGGTGGTGATGACCTCCAATACCGCATCGGAAATTTTCTTTTTGGAAACCGCATTTTTCTTTTCCTTTTTGCTCTCTTCTTTGTCACCCTCTAAAAGAAGTTCAATGTTGGTAAAAACTGAGCAGGCACCCTTGAAGGATTTCGGCGTCTTGCTCTCGCCCATACCGATGACCTCCATGCCGGATTCCCGCAGACGGCTGGCAAGACGGGTAAAATCTCCGTCCGATGACACAATGCAAAATCCCTCCACATTGCCTGCATAGAGAATATCCATGGCATCAATAATCAACGCCGAATCGGTGGCATTTTTCCCGGTGGTATTCCGAAACTGCTGAATCGGCGTGATGGAACGCTCAGCCAGTTCACTCTTCCATTTGTTCATGTGATGATCCGTAAAATCCCCATAAATACGACGGTACGTGGCAACCCCATGCCGCGTCATTTCATCCAGAATACAGTCAATATAACGCGCTGATATATTGTCGGAATCAATCAGCAGTGCAAAACGTTTGTCACTCATAGTTTCCTCCATTCCTAAACTAATTTTGCATTTGATTATAACACATTTTGAGAAAAAATGAAAACGGATACTTATCTTTGACAGTATTCTGCTCCTCGAAAGTTGCCCCTTTGCTCAGAAAAATTTCTTCTTTTTAATATAAACAATCTCCAACGATACAATCAGAACAGCAGCTACAATAACCGCCAAATACCCGTACCGCCAGTGCAGCTCCGGCATAAAGGAAAAATTCATGCCATACCACCCGGTCAGAAGGGTAAGGGGCAGAAAAAGAGTCGTAACCACGGTAAGAATACACATAATTTTATTCTGCTGTGCATCCTGCCTGGATTGGAACAACTCCCGCAGTTGCAGTATATTCTCCCGCAAAACATGCACATGATTCTGGAGTCTCTCAATCCGCAGCGTATACCGCGCCCAGGGTTCTATGCTCTCCACCATGGAAAGTCCTTCGTGAGACTGTATGACATCGCCGATAGCAATCAGCTGCTGATAGTAAGCATTTAATTCCAACAGTTTTTTGCGACATCTGGTGAGCACCTCAAAAAAATCTTTCTGTATATGATGAAGAAGAGATTCCTCCATCCTTTCTATTTCCTTTTCAAAATGAGTCAGGTAAAGAATGTCATTCTCCACCATCAATTCCATCAGCTGTAAAAGAATTTGGTCCGGCGTCTGCAACCTTCCTATCTTGTCCAACCGGTTCTCCAGCCAGCGTCTCAAATCGCCTGTCTCTTCAACAAAAAGAAGGGAATCCTCTGTCATATAAAACCCAAGACAAATCGGATTTTCCCTTTGCTCACTTTTGCGTGGAATTCTCAAGGTCCCTATCATACAGTCCCGATATACTTCCGCCTTGCAATACCGGATGGAACCGAGGCTGTGTAACAACTCATCGCAATGAGAAAAATCTTCTTTTCTTCTTTCAAATTCCTCTCCCGTAATGATTGAAAACTCTTTCATGATACGCCTCCCAATTGAACTTATCGCAAATGTCATTGTCCTTCTCGCCCCCCTCCGGCAGACATTTTATAGTATTACCATTTCTCCCCACTTTCTACACTGCGAAACAACTTTTTTCAATATAGAAAAGGGCAAAAAAAGAAGCCGCACACTCGGTACGACTCCTTCGTTTTTGTTATGCAATTAAATCATCTAAAATTCTTTCCAGCGTTGCCGGACGGCCATTTCTTGTCATATAAAACTTAACAGGGAAATGGATTCCCGGATTTGGTTCCTGGCCCATTTGTTCTACCGTGTACCGGATGCCGTTCGCCGCCAGCTTGGAAAAAAACTGTTCAAACAAGCTCATAACTGTCAGGGACGTTTTTCGCTGCATAACCGGGTCATTGCTAAAGGGCTGGTCACCATGTTTCATTCGTGTCATATTTTCCAGGAGCTTTATCAGAATAGCGATGCTTTCATAGCTCTGTTCCATTTTTTCATTCTGAATCGCCACCGGCTCAAATATGCGGTTGAACGCAACAGAGTCATCAATCGGCCGGTAAATCTCCTCGCACTGGCCAAACATCAGCTGACGATATTCCCCATTGACACAGTAAAACATATAATTGTCATTTACACCAATCGGCGCCT
>JALENH010000059.1 GCA_022767895.1 Eubacterium sp. | reverse complement strand
TCTAACTGATACCACCCATTTTCACCGAATTCTTTTGTGAGTTCTTCTTCCGTCATCTTATGAGAAACTTCAACCGTTGGTATGTTGGAAATGACCAGGGAACGTTTTCCTTTTGTCTTTTTCGACTTTGGTTTTTCCGGTACATCTTCGTCATATTCGGTTATGGCTGCAACCGCTTCTGCTTCATTGAAGAATACAAACTCACCATCCACTTCCATAAATACGATTTGATTATCCGGAGCCATCTTTTCGGATGATTTCCCAAAACGCTTATTGTTTGATACGGCAAGTTGTTCCAATACAAGCTGAAGCTTCGCATCAATACTTTCCAATTGTTCCTGCGTTGCCAAAAACAACTGTATGAGTGTTGCTTTGTCAAACTGATTCAGTTGTTCTTCTGTGTATTTCATTGCCATAACAAACCGTCCTTTCTTAGGGTCTATTATAGCAGATAATACACATTTATGCGAATTATGACGTTTACCGTTTTCGTCATTTTGACTATGGATGTAACGTCCTACAAGCTTATCAGGGAAAGCCTTTATGACAGCCCCCCCAAAAAAAGAGCCCTGTTTTTAATCTCATCATTTACGGAACAACAGCCGTGTTATAAGCCTGTTTACAGAGGATTAGTTCTCCGTTTGCTTCTCGATAAATCATGTAAAAACAAGGCAAAAATTTCTCTGTTTTGCACAATTAATCAGGCAAGAAATTCGGATTGACTTACCGATCTGACTACTTTTTGGGGAACAATTGTCAGTCCTTCCATCAACCAACGGAATTGCTGCTGCGTTAATTCCTGAACTTCGGATTCTGTTCTTGGCCATTGAAATTTACCAGCTTCCAATCGCTTGTATAAAAGAAGATACCCATCATTTTCCCAGACCAGTCCTTTGATACGATCTGTCCTTCGTCCACAAAAAAGATATATGGTATCCGGTTCGATAGGATTGTCACCGAAATGGCTCCGAACCAGAGTTGCTAATCGATCAATCCCAGAACGCAAATCCGTATAGCCGGTCACGATATAAACCTGTTTAAAGCAAGTCGCATCATTTAACATCAGCAATTACCTGTAACACTTTTTTCAGCAATTCGTTAGAAGTTGATTCGGTTACCCGGATTACGATTCCATTTACATTTAATTCTAATGACGAATTAGAGTTCTGTGTTTCTTTCTTCAATTGTTCGATTTGAACAGGAACGACGCTTTGCTTTACCGGTTCTTCCTGTACCTGTTCTAAGCAGGCCTTACGAACCTGCGAAAAGCGATAGTAATAGTTGGCCGTAGATATATCATGCATACTGCACCATTCAGCGACAGACATACCACTGGGACGTGCCTTACAATCGCGTATCTGCTCAGCCCACTCCATTAATCGGTATTGACGAGCCGCTATAGATGTTTCCGTTTTCATAGACTTTACCTCCAACTCTGTCAAAAAAGTTTAGGCTAAACTTTTTTGACAAAACAATTTATAGTAAAGTCATTGTCTCAAATATGTGAGGGGCTATCAATGTATCCACTATGGAGCGTTTACGCTAAAACAAGACAAAGCATATTCAATGCCCTGTCTCACCATCCAAAATAATCTAGGGCAAATATATTTATAATGCAGTCTTTGTCCACTCTTTTATTATTCTGTAAGTTCTACATGCTTTTTCGTCGTACTCAAATTGAGTTTGATTATTTGAAATCTTTACTATATTAGTCTTATTAACATCAAATTGATTTGAATTTCGTATAATTATTGTAACCTTGTCATAAAAGACATCGATAATGTTTGAATCCAATCCATATCCTTCAACTAAAGAATTTGACTGCACTCGATTACCATCGTAATCGCAATAAAACATTACCTCACTGCTGCTATCAGATACAAGTGCAATAAGATTAACATTAGAAATCTTATATTGTTCCAATTCTTTTATTAATGTAACCAATTCTTTCATATATTTCACCTACTTCCTTCAAATTTGATGTATGTCTTAGTCTTCGCAATTTCATCTCTAACACCAACTGTTACACTGGAAAGATTTCCGTTACTGTCATACTCTTTTAATACAGAGGTAACTGATACTTCTCCATCGTCTTCTTCCATATCGCTTATTCGATCGGTCAGATTTTGATAATCTATTTCTGAAATATCATTTTTTATATTTTCAACCAAATCTTTAGAACCCTCAACATTATCTACTGTCAATTCCTTTTTGACACCATCAATAATATATGTTCTTTCGATTTTTGTCGGTCTAGCCGAATCTCCTTCATAGACAATTTTTCCAGAATCTTTTACATCTTTTATTTCTGGGGGGGTCTTTGCATCTGCAATTTCATTCTCGGCTTTTTTATAATCACCTCTATTCACCGTATCCCGCATTGCAACAATATTTTCACTTCCTGGTGAACCATTTAAAACTCTTGCAACAATATGTCCACCATCATCACCTTCTTCTCTATCAGCACCACCAGCGTCCTTCTGTGCCTCTCCATCTCTTTCTGCTTCTGGATTGTAAGTTGGTTCACCATTCCACGAAATTGGTCTACCTAACGAATCTGTTTTGTATGTCGTACCATTAACAGTATAACTCGAATCCGGATTCAGTTTTCCATCAACTTTAAATATGTTACCATTATCATCTGTTTCATATATGTGCCCATTTACCTCCATGGTAGAATTAGGTTCATATTTTTCTGACATATCAATTTCGGTAATTTCATTCTCGTCCTCTAAAGTTTCAATGTTATTAAAGAAACTTGGAAATACATTTCCTTCATTTGATTTAACATTTACTTCAGCTTTCGTTATTTCTACTTCTGACTCAAAGAATTTTGGGAAAGCATGTTCTGTTTCTTGCGCTATTTTCCCACCAACTTCTTTTGCACCTTTTTTAGCTACTTCAGCAGCATCCTTTGCAACTTCTTTTACTGTTTCTACAGCAACTTCCTTAATTGCCGCCAATACTTCCATAGCCTACACACTCCTCCCTAACTTTTCAATCCACCATCTGTACTTCTTTTCACCTTCAGGTTGCTCTTCACTCTTTTGATGAATAATGCAATCAAGAATATTTTCTTTACAACGTTCTGTAAAATTCATTTCATCCAAATGTAATTCTCTTTTCAGCAGCTCGTTCCACTCAAATACATCCTTTGCATCGATAGAATTTCTAAACACTTCATCTAAACCTTCTATGCATTTAGCAACCAATAGATAAACTTCCTGCAATTCTTGTGGTTTACCCTTTTCCAGCGCTTTCAATATCTCAAGCCTTAACGACGCAGAAATCGGTGTGCCAACTAAAATACTTTTTAATTTTTCAACATCAATATCTACATGTTCTTCGTTAATATCACTTAATAAGTATTGAATCGCCTCATATTTAACATCCTGTTCTGTAGGATACTCGATATCACTCTTCTTTTTATATTCTTGTGGCTTTACTTTATATTCGTCAATGCTACAAAGAACAGGCTCAATCCATTTGTTTTGATATACAGCAGCTACACCTGTCGGAATCTTTGCAAGTTCAATAATCTGATTATCATTCAATCCTGCTGACTTACCAACTAACTCTCTATCAGAAAAATCCGGCAATTTCATAATAATCTTCGTATTTGTATTTCGTATTACCGACAAATCCAATAAACCAGGTGCCTGATCAACAATAATGAATCCCTCACCATAAGTTCTCATCTCTGCGATAGCATTTGAAATCATTTCAACAGATTTGCCTAACAAATTTGATGTTTCAGAACTCTGTTCCGTAGATGTTCTTTTCAGAAGGTTATGTGCCTCTTCTAAAACGGTAACATGCTTCAGAGGGTAAACGCTCCAAAACAAGGCGTAGTGACACAGTTCCCATTTTAAGATATGATATTCGTAGCCTATTTATCTAGGCGA
>JALENH010000053.1 GCA_022767895.1 Eubacterium sp. | reverse complement strand
GCAAGACGGAACGCGAATGTGTGATGCAGGCTGTGAAGATGGCAAAAAAGGCCGGTTATCGGGATTTGCAGGAGGTTTTGGAGGCGGGAGAAAGTCTTTCTGCCGGTGACAAGGTATATGCTGTTAATATGAAGAAATCAGTTGCTCTGTTTCAGATTGGACAAGTGCCGATGGAGAAGGGCATGGCAATTCTTGGTGCCCATATTGACTCTCCCCGTTTGGACGTGAAGCAGAATCCTCTTTATGAAGATACGGAATTGGCTTACCTGGATACGCATTATTATGGGGGGATCAAAAAATATCAGTGGGTGACACTGCCATTGGCGATACACGGTGTCATCGTTAAGAAAGATGGCAGTGTGGTGGATGTGTGTATTGGTGAGGATGCCAAAGACCCGGTGTTCTGTGTGACGGATCTCCTTATTCATCTGGCCGGAGAGCGTATGGAGCGGAAAGCAAACAAGGTCATCGAGGGCGAGGCACTGGATATCCTGGTTGGCAGTCAGCCACTAAAGGGGGAGGAAAAAGATGCCGTCAGCAAAAATGTGATTTCCATTTTGAAAGAAAAATACGATGTGGAGGAAGAGGACTTCCTTTCGGCAGAGCTGGAAATTGTTCCAGCAGGAGCGGCCAGAGAGTCCGGGCTTGATTCCAGTATGATTATGGGGTATGGACAGGATGACCGTGTCTGTGCGTTTACTTCTCTCGTTGCCATGCTGGAAGTGGAAGATACCGAGTACACAACCTGTTGTCTTCTTGTGGATAAAGAAGAGATTGGAAGTGTGGGAGCGACGGGCATGCGGTCCCAGTTTTTTGAAAATACGGTGGCTGAAGTTCTGGCTGCTGTCGGCCAGTATTCCGATCTGGCTTTGCGCCGCTGTTTGGCCAACTCAAAAATGTTGTCATCGGATGTGAGTGCTGCCTTTGATCCTACTTATGCTTCTGCCTATGAGAAGAAGAATGCAGCATATTTTGGAAGAGGTATGGTATTCAATAAATTCACCGGCTCCCGTGGCAAATCGGGAAGTAATGATGCCAATGCCGAATTTATGGCACAAATTCGTGGTATTCTCAAGGATGCCAAAGTGGCGTACCAAACTGCGGAACTTGGCAAGGTAGATATTGGTGGTGGCGGCACCATCGCCTATATCATGGCATTGTATGGCATGAATGTCATTGACTGCGGTGTGGCAGTTCTGAATATGCATGCGCCTTGGGAGGTTACGAGCAAAGCGGATGTATATGAGACGAAAAAGGGTTACGTAGAATTTTTGAAAAACATTATGTTGTGCGGATAAGGGAAAGGAACCAAAGAAATGTCTGGAAAGATGCGTCAGATTAGGTGGATGGGTATATTTTTCTGTATGATGGCACTGGGATTTATAATGACCCCGGTGTCTTCCTGTGCGGTGGAAAAGGATGCAGCTTCCATCTCCGCCCTGGAGAAAAAGATGCTGTCTCCTTCAACAAAGAAAATCCAGTATCGCAGAGGGAAGATTCGCTCTGTTGCGCCTTCTAAGTGGAAAAAGGCCAAAAAAATAAGCAGAACGGCAGACTCTTTGGCGATTAAGAGAAAAGGATGGTATACGATCTGTGTCACAACGAAATCGGGAAAGAAAAAATTAACAGAACTCTATTTTTATAAAAAGAATTATGAAATAACGATGAACAAACGTGTTCGTCTTCCGGAAGGGGACTACTATATTGTGCCCAGCGGGAACAAGGAGTATGCTGTGGAAGTGCAGAATGCTTCCCTGAGTTCGGGAGGTAATGTTTCGATTTGGAAGAGGGGAGATTGTGCCTGTCGGGTATGGAAACTGGAATCAGCAGGAGGCAGCAAGATTCGCCTGAAAAATGTCAACAGTGGATTATATCTGACCTGCAGGGAGAAAAAGGGAACCTATCAAGCGGTGCAAAAAAAGAAATCCGGGAAAAATGAGAATCAGATTTTTTCTTTGTATGATGCCGGGGCAGGATATACCTACATAAAATGTAAAGGGACAAAACAATTTTTGCATGTAGACGGCAATGATTTGGAGTTTAGCAGCCGGAAGAGGCAGAAGGCGTGGAAATATAAGTGGGA
>JALENH010000332.1 GCA_022767895.1 Eubacterium sp. | reverse complement strand
TGGTGGACAGCAGCAGAGGGTATCCATTGCCCGTGCACTGGTGAAGAGACCAAAACTTATTTTGGCAGATGAACCCACAGCGGCGCTGGATTATTCTACGGGAATTGAAGTACTTACTGTGATTGAAAAGGTGGCTGCCGCAGGAACAAGTGTAGTCATGGTAACGCATAACGAGGAAATTACGAAAATGGCAAACCGTGTCATCCGTATGCGTGGCGGTGTGGTAGACGAAGTTATTGTAAACCGGCACCCGATGAAGGCGACGGATTTAGTTTGGTAAATGGAATGGAGGTTCGTATGAAAAAAACGCATTGGCTGTCACTTTTTCGCGACATTAAAGCAACAGCGGTATCTTTTATTTCGATTCTCCTGTTTGTGGCACTTGGTATCGCTATTTTCCTCGGAATCAAATGGAATGAACCGGCACTTAAGAATGCGGCTGACGAATATTATAAGGAGCATAATTTTCAGGATTTTGCCTTGTCATTTCCTTATGGATTTACGCAGGAGGATATTGAGGCGGTAGAAGCACTGGATAACATTTCCTGTGTAGAGGGGAATTACATCGCCTATGGAAGTACATGGGCAGGCGATGAGCGATGTGTGCTGGGTATTCAGTCCTTGACAGAGAATATAAATAATGCCACGGTGGTAGAGGGAGTCATGCCTTCTGCCAGCAATGAAATCGGTGTGGAACAGTTATTTGCTGACCAGAGTGGATTGAAGGTAGGAGACACACTGGTCCTAGAAGAGAAGAACGATGATAGCGACTGCTTTCATCATACAAAGTTTACGATTACAGCGATTGTAGAACATCCGGCATATGTCCGGAATGAAGCGGAACTTTACCGTGGTTTTTCGGATATGAGTGATGGCTCTGTAGACTTCTTTGCTCTTGTAGACAAATCGGCTTTCAACCGGGAAACCTATGACGATTGCTATCCGCAGATTGTGATACGTGGAAAGAATCTTTCCCAGTGGAATACTTTTGGAGATGAGTATTCCGCTCTTTCCGATGTGATTTATGGTAAATTAAAGTCGCTGGGGAAAGAGCGAGGACTGCTTCGATCTGACGAGTTAGAGAATCGTTATGATACCGAACTTGGCGACGCGGAAAAGAAAATAGCGGATGCGGATAAGAAGATAAAGAATGGAAAGCGGGAACTGAAAAATAAGAAGCAGGAACTTGCAGACTCTGAGAAGAAAATTTCAGAGGGTGAGGATAACATAGCAGATGCAGAAAAACAACTGGAAACAGTAGGAAAGAAGTATGCATCCAGCGAGAAAAAATATAAGGAAAGTGTCAGTAAATTAAAAGAAAACAGACGGCGTCTGAAAGCAACGTTGAAAAAAGCGGGGTTCAGTACTGATTTTGCAAAAGCCACAAACTGGATAAAAAACACAAAAAAACAGTTAGAGACAAAGATTTCTGCAGTAAAGCTTATGAATACCGGTCAGAAGGGAACAGAGGTCATGCTTGCGGAACTGACCGGAAAAGTGGTAGAACTGGATAAGCTTCTGGCTGGTGTGAAAAAGTATAATAGAGGTACGAGTCTTCTGAAAGAAAAAAAGAAAGAATTGAAGAAGGCTTCTGGAAAGATTACAGAGAAAAAAG
>JALENH010000283.1 GCA_022767895.1 Eubacterium sp. | reverse complement strand
TGGAGCTCACATGGAGCATAACCGATAATCAGAGATGGACCATTGTATGCCTCTGCCTCTGCAATTGCCTTAACAGCCTGAGCCGGATTTGCACCAAGAGCAATCTGAGCCACATATACATAGCCATAGCTCATAGCGATTTCTGCCAGACTCTTCTTGCCGATTTCTTTACCAGCAGCAGCGAACTGGCAAACCTCACCGATGTTAGAAGCCTTGGAAGCCTGACCACCGGTGTTGGAATACATCTCAGTATCAAATACCATAACGTTTACATTCTCACCGGAAGCAAGTACGTGATCCAGACCACCAAAACCGATATCATATGCCCATCCGTCACCACCGAAGATCCATACGGATTTCTTTGCCAGATAATCTTTCTTAGCAAGAACTTCTTTGGATTTATCACATCCTGCAGCAGCTGCTTTCTCAAGCTCAGCTACCAGTGCTTCCGTTGCAGGAGTATTTGCTTTTGTATCATCCTTTGTTTCCAGATATTTCTCTGCAGCAGCCTTGAACTCAGCGGAAGCCTTATCAGAAGCGGCAATTTCTTCAATCATTTCGATTGCCTGGTCACGAAGGTATTTCTGTCCAATGTACATACCAAGACCATGCTCTGCATTATCCTCGAACAGGGAGTTCGACCATGCCGGTCCCTTCTTGGAATCCTTGTTCACGGTATATGGTGAAGTAGCTGCCGGGTTACCCCAGATAGAAGAACATCCTGTTGCATTGGAGATGTACATCTGCTCACCGAAGAGCTGTGTAACAAGTCTTGCATAAGATGTCTCAGCACAACCTGCACAACTTCCGGAGAACTCGAGAAGTGGCTGATTGAACTGGCTTCCCTTTGGCGTTGTATCAGCGAATCCACTGTCTTTCTTGCCAACGTTTGCTACCAGATAATCAAATACCGGCTGCTCGTCTGCCTGAGATTCCTGAGGTACCATCTTGATTGCCTCATCTGCTGCCTTCGGACATACGGTGATACACTCACCACATCCCATACAGTCAAGAGGAGATACACTCATTGTAAATTTGTATTCACCAGCTTTTGGCTTCGTATCTGCCAGTTTGATGGTGGAAGGAGCTGCCTGCACTTCATCCTCAGACAGAAGGACTGGACGAATCGTAGCATGGGAGCAGACAAATGCACAGTTGTTACACTGGATACAAGTATCCGGATTCCATACAGGAACGGTAACGGCTGTACCACGCTTCTCGTAAGCGGAAGCACCTGTCTCGAACTGACCATCCGGGTTGCCTGCGAAAGCAGATACCGGAAGGCTGTCACCGTCCATCTTGGAGATTGGCTCAAGCAGATCGTTAACCATCTTGACAACCTCCGGACGTCCTGTCTTCTCTTTTGCCGGAGCATCCGCTTCCGGATTCTTCCAGGATTCCGGTACTTCTACTTTGTGTACCGCATCTACACCGGCATCAATTGCCTTGTAGTTCATCTCTACGACAGCATCACCCTTCTTGGAGTAGGATTTCTTAGCTGCCTGTTTCATATACTCAACGGCCTGGTCAATCGGCATAACATCTGCCAGTTTGAAGAAAGCAGACTGCAGAATGGTGTTGGTACGTTTGCCCATACCAATCTCAATGGCCTTGTCGATAGCGTTGATTGTGTAAAGCTGAATGTTGTTATCCGCAATATATTTCTTTGCTTCTGCATTCAGATGGTGTCCCAGTTCTTCATCGGACCACTGGCAGTTAATCATGAATACACCGCCCGGTTTTACATCCTGAGCCATCTTCATACCCTGTGTTACATAAGCCGGGTTGTGGCAGGCAACAAAATCTGCCTGGTTGATGTAATATGGGCTCTTAATCGGATTGTCACCGAAACGCAGATGAGAAATTGTCACACCACCAGTTTTCTTGGAATCATACTGGAAGTATGCCTGAATGTATTTGTCTGTGTGGTCACCGATAATCTTGGTGGAGTTTTTGTTGGCACCTACTGTACCATCACCACCGAGACCCCAGAACTTGCACTCTTTGGTTCCCGGTGCAGAAGTAATCGGAGCCGGTTTCACTTCCGGAAGACTCAAGTTTGTCACATCATCTACGATACCGATTGTAAAACGTGGTTTCGGATCATCTTTCTCCAGCTCTTTGTATACAGCGAATACAGATGACGGTGGTGTATCTTTGGAACCAAGTCCATAACGTCC
>JALENH010000279.1 GCA_022767895.1 Eubacterium sp. | reverse complement strand
TCCTGTAAGGAAAATAACCGGAATATTTTTTGTATCCCTGTTCGACCGAATCTGTTCCAAAACCTCCGGCCCTTTCATCTCAGGCATTTCGTAGTCAAGAAGAACCAAATCCGTATGCTTCTTACTCAAAAACCGCAATGCCACTTCCCCATTAATCGCTGTGGCAATATCATAGGTGTCTTCCAGAAGCCTTTTTATTGTTTTCAGCATCTGAACGTCATCATCCACGATTAAAATATGTCTGCGGGGAAGCTCTACATCCCCCGACATCTCTTCAATATTCTTTAGTATGGACATGAGCTCACTGTCCTCTGACATATCCGGCATTCCACTCCATGGCTCCGCATTGGAATCCGCTTTGTGAAACATGGCTGTGGGATTTTTCTCCTCCATCAAATCGGTGATTCTGTTCTTTACTCTTAACGTCGATATGGGTTTAACCAGAATACCGTCCGCAATATTAGGGGCAGCCTGCCTGAAATCGTGACAATCATCTTCGCTCCCAAAAACGATAAAAGGAATGCTGTCCTTTATTTTGTCCTTGATTAAAACAGTTCTGCTCATATCCTCTTTCGCTTCATTTTTGAGACTGTAAATAATGGCGTCCGGTTTCACATATTTTATATGTGCCATAACATCTTCAGAACGAACCGAACTGCTAAGAAGTTCGAACGTGTTTCCCAACTGGCGAAAAATATCATCTATCGCCGCCCTCTTTGTTCCCAGTACCAGTACCTTATACATATCCTTTTCCTCCCCGTGTTCTTCATATTTTTCCCCATATATCAGTTACTTCGTAGTCGTTCCGTATCAAGCAAATCCATCCGATGGGATAAAAGTAACAATTGCAGCTGCAACGAAGTAACATGCATAGATGTAATGAAACATTCCAGCAGCACATCCATCGTCAGCACAACCGCCAGCGCATCCTGCGGCAACCCAAGCTGTAAAAATAGAATCGTATAACTGGTGAGTGCCCCGCCGGGAACCGGCGGCAAAGCAATGGACAAAATAACAATAATGAATGTCGCCATAACAAGCCACATCGGTGAAATGGCAATATCGTTCGTTGCCGCCACATAACAGGCACAACAAACGAACATCACACAAGATATCGGCATGTAAATCACTGTTCCCAATGGGATGCCAAATTTTGTGATTTTGCCCGATATTCCCATTTGATTTTCACAACATGAAATATTGCTGCCAAAAGCAGCCGATGAAGAAGATGTAGTAAGCGCAATCAAAAAGGCAGGCAACAGCTTTTTCGCCAGAATTCCCATATTGACCTTCAAACGGATAGCAACATACACAAAAACTACTGCCACCGCACATGTACCAAAAAGAATGACTCCCAGCAACAATTTCCAGGCATGCAGGACATCTTTCAGGGAATCGGACCAGATTCGCTGTAACAAAATCACAAATACGAAAACCGGTAGCAGTTTACTGATTAATCCCATGATGTACTGAATCATCTGATTCAACTGCTCCACAACTTTCGAAATCTCCCGTGCCTGGTTCCCCATAACCAGCATGGCCACCCCTAATGCTATGGCAATCACGATAATCTGCAGAGAATTCCCATCCAGAAACGGTTGAACAATATTGCTGGGTAAAATCTGCATCACCATCTGAAAAAGTCCCTCTCCTCCCTGACCGGACACACCTCCGCCAGTGGCAGAAACCGAAAGAGAATAAAAGAGAATACTGCCTCCCATAACAGCTATCGTAACAAGGACCAGCATCATGAGCAACTGCAGGAACATGCTTTTGCCGAATTTCCCAAAAGAAGCCAAATCCCCGATTCCATAAATCCCCCACACAACAGATAGGAAAATCATGGGACCGGCAATGGTGGTAAGCAATCCCAAAAACGCCTGATACACAGAAGTTAAAACCACATCATTGATATATCTTCGCGCAGAGTTCGGCAGAAGCTGCCCCAGAAAACCAAACAAAAGAGCAAGTCCGATTGCAAACAAAATCGAAACCACAGGATTCCGGCTCTTTCTGTTCAGCATTAACTGAATTCGGTTTGTTCCCTTCTGGTACGAGAAAGTCGGAGAAAGTCCCAAATTGGCCAACAGTCGTTCCGACCAGTTGTCCATCTCATCTTCTCCCCCCGCCGACGGGTCAAACTCTTCCCCAGCGAGCGTCAAGGTAAGATAGGGTCTCCCAAGGCGAGAGCCTGTCGCCAAATGGCAGGCACACTCCTCCCCAAAATGACTTCGCCATTTCAGAAGCATTTCCTCCATGGACAAACGAATCCATAAAATATTTTTCTCGTTCATTTTTAAGCTTCGCAGGAATTCCTGTATGGACTCAGACATGAGGTCGATATTTTCCGCAGTCAGCAGATATTCCTGTTTTGTGCTTCCTATAATCATACGCTCCCCTCTCTCAGTTGTAATCCTATTACAATTATAATATGAAAACAGGTAAAAATCCACAAAAAATGCCATACTGCGACAAAAATCCTGAAAGGAATGGATTATTTGAGAAAATTATGATAATATGGTACTAATTTCTGATATCTGCAAATTATAAGAACGCTACGGGATGGAGGACTACAATGATTGAGTTTTTGACACATACACAACTATGGATTCATCTTTCTATCAGTGTTGCTATCGTACTGGCAGCCGTTATTTTGTGGCGCATCTATAAAAAAGCCTGCGCCAAATACCTGACTGGCATGGATAAAGAAAAGCACACGATTTTCCGTGTGTTAACAGATATTTTAAAATATGTCGTTATTGTCGGCATCCTGTTGCTCATTCTGCAAATCAATGGTGTCAACGTAAGTTCTGCCATTGCCGGTCTGGGAATTGCAAGTGCTATCGTTGGCCTTGCTCTGCAGGATGTCCTGAAGGACGTCATTATGGGAATTAATATTGTGACCGAGAACTTCTTCTCTGTGGGGGATGTGGTGGAATATCAGGAAATAGAAGGAGTTGTGACCAAGCTGACTCTCCGAACGACAAAGATACAGAGTATTGTGGACCAGTCCGTCACCACCGTGTGCAACCGCAATATATCGGAAATCAAAAAATGCTCCTCCCAGGTGGATATCGATATTCCGTTATCTTATGATGAGGACGTCCGGAAGGTACATACTGTCATGCAGAAAATCAGCGAGAAAATTGCTGCTATCGATGGCATTGAACGCAGCATCTATAAGGGGACTGAGTCGTTCGACGAATCCGCCGTCATTTACAAAATGCGCTT
>JALENH010000262.1 GCA_022767895.1 Eubacterium sp. | reverse complement strand
TTGGAGTAAGTAAGTATGCCTTGTCACGAGTATTTTCTAAAACATTTCATCGTAATTTCAATCAGTATCTTAATGATGCCAGATTGAGTTATGCATGTACAAGGCTAGTGAATTCGGGAGATACAATTCTTGATATCTGTTTGGATAGTGGCTTTGATAGCCAGAGAACATTTAATAGAGCATTTAAGGAACGCTATAGAATTACTCCGGGCGAATATCGAAAATTAAAACGATAAGCAGGTTAGGGACAGATTTCAAAATTATGGAAAGGCAGGACGGTTATAGAAAGACTGATTTGGCGATAACAGTATGGAAAAAATTCCTTAATTCAAAGGATTGATCTCGTATACTGCCGGGGAAATAGATGGAGCAAAGATCGTTTGTTTATAGTCCGGAATATCGGAATAAATTGCTCATTTGTATCGGAACAATGTTAATTGGTACAACAAATTTTTCGTTGCTTCTTCTGTTGTTTAAGGGGAGAATCAGGGATTTTTGCAAGTCCAGTGAAATGCGTTTTTTGGGTGGGCTTATTCTAATTACTATCCCCATTCTATCGGGATTTTTGGTGGCAGGGGGAGAAACGACAGGGGAAGGAATACGTCTTTCCTTATTCAATGCTTTTTCTGCATTGTCCACAACGGGATATGCAACTTGTTCGGAATATACGAAAAAAGATGGTGCCGGATAGAACTGTCCTACTTACCTATTATCACAAAGGAACAGAAAAGGAATTGTTAGAAAACGAACAGATCGAGGAGGCATCCACTTATGCAGGATGTTATGTATTGATTTATATATTAGGCACAGTGCTTTTAACCTTTTTCTCTGGATGTACTTTGGTTCAGGGCGCATTTGAATTTGCATCGTCTCTTGGAACCGTAGGGATTTCTATCGGAGTAACAAATTCCAATACTTCGACAATATGTCTTTTAATCGAAATTGTAGTAATGGTTTTAGGGAGGCTTGAAATATTTGTAATTTTCAAGGCACTTTTAAAAGATAAAGAAAAGAGCTGAGCAGAGATTATAGAAAATCCGTCAGGCAATCCAATTTACGACGGCAGGCTGCTAACGTACTGAAAACGGGAACCATTCCCTGCTCGAATACGGATGGTGGTATGTAGAAAAGAAAACAAAGAATTATGTAGCAATTCGTTGTTAATCTTTTCAGTATTCCAGTAATTCACGAAAAAAGATTTGATTTTTCGTGAATTACGGAAACTGAAAAAAGTGCCAACGGACAGTTGTGCCGGTTTACCGGACTGCTACAGACAAATGGAAATATTATATTTTCGTAGGAAATATTCGATTTGCAAAAGATAGGCAATCATCTGGGGACCTGCCATGAGCTGTCCGTACCAGGGGGCACCGTAATCTTTTGGATTGTTCAAAAACTGCTGTAAAGCCTGCTGGTCAATCAGAGGGTGAAGAGGGCTCGCAGAGTCAGTGAGCACTTCCCGGAGCCGGCCGGCCAGCAGATTCTCGTAATAAGGATTATAGGTTTTGGGATAAGGACTTTTGCGGCGGAACAGGATTTCGTCCGGCAGAAGTCCTTTTGACGCTTGACGCAGCATGTTTTTTACGAGACCGTCTTTGGCTTTCATTTCCCAAGGGATATTGAAGACATAGTCCACCAGAGTGCGGTCGGCGAAGGGGACGCGTGCCTCCAGTCCCGAAAACATACTGGTGCGGTCCATGCGGTTTAGTAATGTTTGCATAAAAAAGCGAATGTTGAGGTAGCCAATGCGTCGCCGGTTGGTTTCCACTTCATTTTCTTCAGGCAAAACATTGATTTCACTGACGGCTTTGTTGTAGGCATTTTGCACATAATCTTCCATTCGCAATTCATCCGTGAGTTCCCTGGATAAAAGAGCTTTTCTTGGTTTCAGGGAAGGTGTCCATGGAAATGTGCCGGAATTTAACATCTCTTCCCGGTGGAACCAGGGATAGCCGCCGAAGACTTCGTCGGCACACTCGCCGGTGAGAACAACTTTGTGAGTATGACTGACTTCTTCACAGAAATATTGCAGCGAGGAATCAATATCTACCATACAGGGAAGATCATGGGCATCCACTGAGCGGCTCAGAAGATCTGCCTGCATTTTGTTGTCACATTCCAGATAGTGGTGGTCGGAATGAAGAAATTGCACCATTTTGTCCACATAGGGCCGGTCCTGAGATGGCTGAAAGGAGTTCGCTTTAAAATACTTGTCATTTTCCTTGAAATCAAAGGAATAAGTAGTAAGTTGTTTTCCCTGTTTTTTCAGTTCTGCAGCACAGACGGCAGAGACTACACTGGAGTCGACTCCACCGGATAGAAAAGTGCAGATTGGCACATCGGAGACCATCTGCCGGCGTATGGCATCTTGCAGTAGAAACGAAGTTTTCTCTACTGTGTCAGAATAGGAATCAAAGTGAGGGTGACTCTCCAGATGAAAATAATTGGTCTCATGTCTGCCAAATGGACTGCAGGTCATGTATGTGCCGGGGAGAAGTTCATGAAACCCCTGGAAAACGCCGGAGCCGGGAGTACGGGCCGGACCAAGGGAAAAAATCTCATTGAGACCGCTGCGGTCCAATACAGCACGGATGCCTGGAAAACAAAAACATCCTTTGGGCTCGGAGGAAAAGATGAAAGTATCTTCCTGTATTGTGTAGAAAAGTGGTTTGACACCGAAAGCATCGCGGAACAATGTCAATGTGTTGTGTCGTTCATCGTAGATGGCAAAGGCAAAGATGCCATCCACCTCTTTTACAAAATCGGCTCCGAAGGTCATAAAGGAAAGAAGAAGAATCTCTGTATCCGAATTTGTATCAACTTTAACATGTTGGTCCTCCAGTTTTTTTCGAAGAACTTTTAAATTATAAATTTCTCCATTATATACAATATGGTAATGAAAGCCATCCCGTTGTTTTGTCATGGGCTGATGACCGCCGGACAAATCGATGATTGACAACCGCGTATGTGCCAGACCACAGTGTTCAGTCAGCAGACAATCATTGTCATCAGGACCGCGGTGTTGCATGCTGGTCTTCATATCCTCCAGAATATGCAAAAAATAATCCCGCTGCCCGGTGAATTGGGCGGAGGGGTTGTAAAAGCCGGAAATGCTGCACATAGGTACCTCCTTGTCAGACTCAATAAGAATATATGCTATACTTTATGTAAAAACGGTGAATTTTATCCCCTGTTTTTATTTTCTGCGAAGAACCTCTGTTTACAAAGCGAGATGCCCTGTGATAAAATGAAAGAGATATGAAGATGAGAAGAATTCTATTTATAACACTAACAATTTTATGGATGGCTGTGGTTTTTATTTTTTCTGCCCAGCCGGCAGATGAATCTACGGATACAAGCCATGCAGTGGGAAGATTTGTGGGCAGAATGATAATCGCTGACTTTGAACAATGGGAGCCGGAGCGACAGGAGGATTTTGCTTCCCAGATTGATTTTTATGTCCGGAAAACTTCACATGCGATGGAGTATGCGCTCTTGTGTATACTTTTTTTGCTGACCTTTCATTCATTTGGTGTGCAAGCAGGGAGAAGTTTTGGGCTGGCACTGCTTTGTACCATAGGATATGCCGTTACCGATGAGGTACATCAATTATTTGTGCCGGGGAGGAGTGGGCGCATTTGGGATGTTTTGATTGATGGTACGGGTGCTGCAGTGGGGGGATGTATTGTCTGGATTTTTCTTTCTATGCGCCAAAAGAGGCGTATCTGATACCTATTATTCTTAATTATTATACCTAATGTTCCTTTTTTCTGGATTAATTACTCCTATAATATTCTACAAGGCTAGAATAAAAAACAAGAATGTTGCAAAAATACAGGAGGATAATGAAGGAATGGATGCAAGAGGAGAACTTGGATGCAGGGGCGCTAAGGCCGATTTGGAGGAGTGTGAGTATCTGGTTTTTACGCTGGCAGCCCTATCTGAAATCGTGGCGTGGAACGGGTTAGGAGTTTTGGAGAGGATTTATCGTGGAACTTTTGATGAGGCGGATTTAATACATGAGGAGATTCCGATAGAACATAGATATAAGGTAAATTTGGAATTACTTGGCAACGATTTTTTCGGTGCTTTGATTTTTGCTTTTCAACTGATTGATGATTATAAATATGCGTGTAAAATGATGGAAAAATATATACGAAGCAGAGAGTGTTCGGAAAATACATATGTTAAGATGGTTTTAATGTATCGTGGAATGTGCATGATATATAAGAAAAGTCTTCCATGGGAAATCATGTATCACTTGCAGAATGTGGTGGGGCTGGAGCGATCCCAGAAACAATGTCTGGCGGATTATAAAAGAGAAGGGGAAACTTATCTGGAGTGCGTAAAACGTTATCGCAGCCACTGGCGGGATGAATGAGGAGTAGAATTCACAAAATTTTCACAAAGAATTAGCACTCGCCTCTTGACAGTGCTAACAGGAATGTGCTATAACATATATAACAAATAAAACAGGACATCGATCAAATGATTGTCCATAGCCGCAGTAGCACATATACTGTGAGTAATAGAAAGAAGGAATTGTTATGTTAGCACCAAGTATTTTTGGAAGAAGTTTTGTAGACAGTATGTTTGATGACTTTTTTGAGGCTCCGTTTTGGGAGACCAGCAGACCGGCAGCCAGATCAATGATGAATACGGATATTACAGAATCCAAGGACGGCTATCAGATTGAGATGGATCTGCCGGGCTTTGCCAAAGAGGATGTCAGCGCTGCTTTGAAAGATGGTTATCTGACGATAGCAGCCAGCCACAATGCTGACAATGAGGAGAAGGATTCCGAAGGAAAACTGATTCGTCGCGAACGTTATCAGGGTACCTGCCAGAGAAGTTTCTATGTAGGTGAAGAAATTACGGAGGAAGATATCAAAGCAAAATTTAAAGATGGCGTTCTGACCCTGCTGATTCCAAAGAAGGAGAAGCAGCCTGAAGTGGAAGAAAAGAAATACATTGCCATTGAAGGATAAAGAGTTGTTATCTGATAGGGCTGATTCACAGAATCCGGTAATTGGGTTGAGTGAATCAGCCCTTTTGTGTTACAATAGGACAAGAAAATGAGAAGAGAGAGGATGGCAGGGAAGTGGAAGAACAGCAAAAGCATAAAAGACGTGTGAGGTACAAGGGTACACATCCGCGAAAATTCAGTGAAAAATACAAGGAACATAATCCGGAGAAATATGCGGATACTATTGAGAAGGTGATTCGGAAGGGGAGTACACCGGCGGGGATGCATCTTTCCATTATGGTTCGGGAAATTTTGGATTTCCTGCAGATTCAGCCGGGGCAGCAGGGACTGGATGCTACGCTTGGTTATGGTGGACATACCAGAAGGATGTTGGAAGAGCTGAATGGAGACGGACATATTTTTGGACTGGATATTGATCCCATTGAGTCTGCCAAGACGGAAAAGCGGCTTCGGGATGCCGGGTTTTCAGAAGATATACTGACGGTGAAAAGGATGAATTTTGCCGATATTGATGTGGTGGCAGACGAACATGGCAAATTTGATTTTGTACTGGCTGATCTGGGAGTTTCTTCCATGCAAATTGATAATCCGGAGAGAGGATTTTCTTATAAAAATGAGGGCCCGTTAGATTTGAGACTGGACCCGGAACATGGAGTGCCGGCATCGGAACGGCTGAAGGAATTGACAAAAGCAGAAATTGAAGGGATGCTTGTGGAAAATGCGGATGAACCTTATGCACATGAGATTGCAGAGGCGATTGCTCATGCATTTCGCTGCCGACAGGAGATCGACACAACGTCGAAACTCCGTCAGATCATAGAGGACACATTAACAAAACATTTGCCTAAAATGTCTGTGGAAGAAAAGAAAGATGTGATGAAGAAGACCTGTCAACGGGTTTTTCAGGCGATTCGAATTGATGTTAACAGTGAATTCGAGGTGTTGGATGCCTTTTTGGAAAAACTACCGGCTGTGTTGAACCCGGGAGGACGTGTGGCTGTTCTTACCTTTCATTCGGGAGAGGACCGGATGGTGAAAAAATATTTTAAGCAGGGGATGAAACAGGGAATCTACCAGGAAATATCAAAGGAAGTAATCCGGCCGTCATCTGAAGAGTGCCGGCAGAATGGAAGAGCCCGGTCGACTAAAATGAGATGGGCGGTCCGTGCATAAAAAAACGTTGTCTTAGGACAGCGTTTTTTTCATGTTTTCATATATTTCGTCTATTTTCTCATCCGGAATCACAGTATCCAGAAAAATCTCCGCAGCATATTTGGCCTGAGCCACTAACATTTCCAGTCCCGTAATGCCTTTCATACCGAGTTCTCTTGCCTGGGCAACCAGTTTGGTGGTCAGAGGATTCGCGATAATATCCACGACAGCTTCGCAATGTGGGAAATGCGTGAGATCCACAGGAGAACTATCTATTTGGGGATACATTCCAACAGGACTTGTGTTGACGATAATCTCCGCATCGCCGTGGTCTCTGAAACAAGCCTCATAAGTGATGACTCCTTCCGTAAGTGTACGGTTTCCTACAATGACCATCTGTTTCGCTCCCATTTTCTTTACGCCGGCCTGTATAGCCTGAGAGGCACCTCCGTTGCCGAGAACGACAACTTTCTTGTTTCTGATATTAATTTCATTTCTCTTTACCATGTAGATAAAGCCGGGCATATCTGTGTTGTATCCGAATAATTGCCCTTGTCTGTTTACAATCGTATTGACGGCACCAATGGCTTTGGCGCTGTCATCCATGGCGGTCAGATAGGGAATGACTGCCTGTTTGTAAGGAATTGTGACATTGATGGCACGAAATTCCTTTTTTTCCATAAATACCGGAAATTCTTCCCGGGAAAGTGGATGGGGTTCATAGCAGTAATCAGCCAGTTGTTCGTGTATTTGCTTGGAAGAGCTGTGCCCCAGTGTTTCTCCAATTAGTCCGTATTCCATTACACTTCATCCTTTCGTTCAGTCCGCCAATAGTTTAGCACAAAAAGTTGTCCTCTTCAAGGCATATTCAATTCGGACAGGCATATATATGTAAAAAAAGGAGGGATGTCATGTATCGGAAAGAAGTATTGCCCCTTTTGCCGGAGCGTATCCGGAAACTAATCGACAATACGGTAAAAAGCGAGGAAAGTTTGCAGGAAATTCGAATCCGCAGGGGGCGGCCTCTGGTCCTGCAATATCGGGGAGAACTTTTTACTCCGGAATGTCAGGGACAGGTTGTCAGTGACCAGGAGTTTAAGGAGGTTTTATCCCGGATCAGCAGACATTCTCTCTATGCCTTTGAAGAGGAAATACGGAAAGGATATCTGACCATACCGGGAGGACACCGGATTGGATTGTCCGGGCATACCGTTCTTGAAAATCGAACAGTGAAGACGATGCGGTACATATCCTTTCTAAATATACGTATCTCCCATGAAATGCCAGGCTGTGCGGACAGGCTGATGCCCTATGTCATGCAGGGGGATCGGTTTTTGTCAACACTGCTTGTATCACCGCCGGGGGGTGGTAAGACAACCCTGTTGCGGGATATGGTGAGACAACTTGCGACAGGAGGAGGCAAGTTCCGGGGCAGAAATGTCTCCGTGGTGGATGAGAGATCAGAAATTGCCGGATGTTATATGGGAATTCCCCAGAAGCAAGTCGGACCTTATTGTGATGTGATGGATGCCTGTCCCAAAGGAATCGGCATGATGATGGTGATTCGGTCCATGGCACCAGAGGTGGTTGCTGTGGATGAAGTGGGTGCCAGAGAGGATTTTGAGGCAATGCGGTATGCGCTGACCAGTGGATGTTCGCTATTAGCCACGGTTCACGGTAGTACCATGGAACAGATGAAGGAGAAACCGGAATTGTCACAAATCTTTCAAAGTGGGATGTTCGAACGGTATATCTTTTTAGACAGCCGGAAAAATCCAGGAAATTGTCAGGCGATTTATGATGGAAGGGGGAACCTTTTGTGGAGTTGAAATGGTTAGGAGTTGTGATGGTGATGGCAGGAAGTATCGGTACCGGTTTGTGGTACCGGATACAATATCGGATTCGTCTTGCCAATCTCCGGGAATGTCAGCGGGCGTTGTCGATTCTCCGGGGGGAAATCCAGTACGGCCGGACACCGTTACCGGAAGCTTGTCGGGAGGTGGAGAAAAGACTTCATGGCGCCGTAAAAACATTTTTCTCCCAGGTGGCAGAGGAAATGGAAAAAGGGACAAAACAGGTGGAGCAGATTTGGCAGGATGCTGCCGAGGAAGCGCTGCCGTCCATGCAGATGAAAGTTCAGGAACGAGAAGAATGGATGAGACTGGGCAGTACTCTGGGGTATCTGGATGTGGAGATGCAGCTTTGCACCATAGATCTTTATTTGCAGCGTCTGCGGACGAGTATTGAGGAAGAGGATGCGGACTGTCTCAGCCGCACCCGGATGTATCCGTTGTTGGGAACTTTTGGCGGCGTGTTGATTTGTCTCGTGTTGGTATAAAGATGTTGGTGTGCCGGAAAGAAAGAAAGGGAAGAATACATAAATTATGGAAATTTCAATCATTTTTAAAATTGCCCTGGTTGGGATTCTGGTGACGATTCTCAATCAGATTCTAAAACAGTCAGGGAGAGATGAACAGGCTTTTATCGTAAGCCTGGCAGGGTTGATTCTGGTATTGTTCTGGATTATTCCATATATATCGGAATTGTTTGGCAGTATAGAAGATATGTTTTCCATTTGAACGGGGGTGACGCTTTGTGGTGAAAATTGCCGTGCTGGGACTGGTAACGATTTTTCTTACCATGATTGCAGGAAGTGTGAAACGGGAATATGGGATTGCAGTGATGATTGGGGCGGCGCTTCTGTTGGGAGTATATAGTATCTCATCCATAGAAATGGTTGTTACCCGCATCCGCGAATTCGAGTCTGCCATCGGACTGGAAAAAGAGTATCTGGATATTTTACTTCGCATGCTGGGAATCGCTTATCTGACGCAGTTCGTCGTAAGTTTGTGCCGGGATGCCGGGAATGGTGCTGTGGCAGGACAAATCAGTATTGTAGGGAAAATCAGTATGATGCTTGTTAGTTTTCCGGTTCTGGAAGCTCTTTTGAAAACATTGGGGGATATGCTGAAATGAAATATATTTGGCTGCTGGTGCTATGGTGTGCTTTTTGTGGGTCCGCTGTTTTCTGTCAGGCTGCGGACAAGCTGGAAATAGCAGACTGGCAAGATGAATTGTCGTTGGAGGAAGTGGATGAATTCATACAGAGGGACGACAAGGACGGATTTTCAATTCGAGAATATGTTTCCGATGTGCTGAATGGAAAGAGCAGTTTTTCCTTTGGAGAAATTTGGAATCGCATACAGAGACAGATTTCAGGCCAGTGGGATGAACAGAAACATACGCTGCTGCATATCCTGGCTCTTAGTGTGTTCGCCGGTCTGTTTGTCCGGTTTGCCGGAACCATAGGCGACGGTGACTTGGGAGAAACCGGATTTTATGTTGTTTTTTTGTTGCTTTCCGGCATTGTCATGACAGGATTTCTGGGGGCTTATGAAGTGACGGAAAAGGCACTTGGCCATCTGGTGGACTTTATGAAGGCACTGATTCCCTCTTTTTCCCTTGCTCTGTGCTATGGCGGTGGAGTGCAGAGTTCTCTTGTTTTCTATGAGACCATGCTGCTTGCCATGGGGCTTCTGGAAATGTTTATGAAAAATATTTTGCTCCCCGGTGTTCAGATTTATTTCTTTCTAGGTGTGGTCAATCAACTGGCAGAACATCGTTTTTCCAAAATGGTGGAATTGATAGGAAGCATTCTTCGGTGGAGTATAAAAATATTGTTTGCTGTGATGATTGGTTATCAGGGAATACAAGGGATGCTTGTGCCGGTTATGGACCGTGTGCGTAATAATACGGTCTGGAATGCTGCCAGAGGACTGCCGGGAGTAGGGAATACGGTAGGGAGTGTTGTGGATACCATATTGGGGAGTGGTGTGCTGATTAAAAGTGCAGTGGGAGTCGGAGGATTAATTGGGATTCTTATCCTGTGCATCTATCCCCTAATTCAGATATTGCTATATACCTTTCTATACAGAATCGGAAGTGCTTTGGTGCAGCCGGTAAGTGACCGCCGGATTGTGATGATTCTACAGTCTGCCGCGTCCAGCGGGAAAATACTTCTGGGATATATAGCAGCATCTACACTGATGTTTCTGCTGTCCATTGTTATCGTGCTTGTCAGTACCAATATGTGTTAATCAGAGGTAAAGGAGTATTGTATGGAATCAATTTTGGAAATGGTCCGCCATGTCGTGGTGTTTCTGCTTTTGGCTTCCCTGATTGGCAATCTGTTCATGGGTACGGAATATAAGAAATATTTCTCCTATGCCACAAGTCTGGTTGTGGTGATTATGGTGCTCGTTCCTCTGATGCAGCTTTTGGGGAAGGAAAAGGACTGGCAGGATTACCTGCTGCAGGCAGACTACCGTCAGGAGGTAGAGCGGACGAAAGAAGAGATTCAGCTGCTCGGAAAAGAATATGAGCAGACGGTGCAGAAGGAGTATACAGAACGGATTCAGGAAGCCATCGCGGCACAGTGCCAGACGACGAAAGAAAACTGTGAAATCAGACTGGAAGGGCAGCAGATTCGGCTGATTCGGGTAAAAGTGAAGAAAATGCCGGAACAGGTATCTTCACTTGTGTCTTCACTGGCACTTTGCTATGGGGTGGAGGAAGAAAATATTTTTATTGAGGAGGAATCCGACTGATGGAAGAAATCAAAAAGTTTATACAGAAAGTGGGAGTGATGCGTCTTGGCCTTGTGGTGGTCTGTGGTGTACTTTTACTTTTTTTATCCTATTCAGGGGAGGATGAAACTCCGGATACAGAGCCCGTGAATAGTCAGGAGACGGTCAGTGAAAATGGGTCACTGGAGGAATACAAACGGGCAAGAGAGGAGGAATTGAAAGAACTGCTCCAAAAGGTAGATGGTGTGGGAAAGGCAGAAGTTATGATAACACTGAAGGCGTCGAATGAAAAAGTTACTCTGAAGGATAACACGAATAAAGGAGAGACGAACGAGGAAAAGACGGTTCTTGTGGGAAATTCGGACAGGGACTCCTCTCCCTATATTATTCAGGAGAAGGAGCCACAAATTGAGGGAATCGTCATTGTATGTCAGGGCGGCTATGATTCTGTGATAAAAAGAGAAATAACTGATGCTGTGAGTGCATTATTTTCCATTGAGAGTCATAAAATAAAAATAATGAAAAGCAAGGAGGCAAAGGAGTGAAGAAAATATTGAAAAAAAATCAGATTATCATTACTGCTCTTGTAGTGATGGTGGCAATTGCGGGCTACTTAAGCATGACGGAGCGGGACGAACTGACGATGAATCCGAGCAGCAATCAGGAGGCAACGGAAAAAGCTGTAAAAGAAAAGGAGGTAGCCGATATTTCTGAGGAGGATATTGTCCTGGATGAGGATGAATCAGCTACCGGGGCAGCAGCCAGTGTCAGTAGCAATGAAAGCGTATCTTCAAAGGAAAATGCGGGAGAGGCTGTTCTGGTGAGCAATACGGTAACGGGGAACTACTTTGAGGAAGCGAAGCTTTCCAGAGAGCAGACTCGTGCCAAAAACAAGGAAACCCTGACCAGTCTGGTAAACAACAAAAATGTGACGAGCAGCCAGAAAGACAAAGCGATGAATGAGATTATGAAAATGACCGAGATCAGTGAGAAGGAGACAGCCACTGAGAATCTTCTTTCAGCAAAGGGGTTTTCAGATGCGGTTGTGACGATTCTGTCAGATAGTGTGGATGTCGTTGTGAATGCGGAGGATCTTACGGAACAGCAAATTGCACAAATTGAGGACATTGTGAAACGCAAAACCGAGTGCAGTGCCGATAAAATTGTAATATCGCCTGTTGGCAAAAAGAAATAAATCTGCTATAATACATATTACAGCTGTTTAGTTGTATGTATCATACCAATAGGAGGTACGAAAGTATGACAGAGATGACAAGTGAATCATTTGAAAAGCATTCCGGAGTCGGTGAAGTGCAGATTGCCAATGAAGTCGTATCCAGCATTGCCGGGATATCTGCATCAGAGGTAGAAGGTGTTGATTCCATGGCCGGTGGTTTTGCCGGAGAACTGGCAGGAAAGTTTGGTGCCAAGAATCTGTCCAAGGGTGTAAAAGTGGAAGTACAGGACGATTCTGCTATTGTGGAACTGGCAATTAATATGAAATATGGCTATAATATTCCGGAGACCTGCAAACAGGTACAGGAAAAAGTGATTCAGGCAATCAATTCCATGACAGGACTTACGGTAAAACAGGTTAATGTACGCATTGCCGGTGTGAGTTTAGAACAGGATTAAGAGGACGATTATGACACGACATGAGATGAGAGAATGTATATTCTGTCTGCTCTTTCAAAACGAGTTTTACACAACGGAGGAGTTTGATGAGCAGATGGGCAATTTTCTGGAGAATTTTCATTTTCCGGAAGAACATGAAATTAGCGACAAGGATGAACAGGAAGTCCGTGACAAGGTGGCGAGAATGCTTGCATTTCTTCCCGATATTGACGAGAAGATTTCCTCCAGTACGAAAGGCTGGAAGATTGACCGCATTGCCAAAGCAGAGTTGGCGATTCTCCGTCTGGCTGTTTATGAAGCTTTGTATGATGATGCTGTGCCGGTGGGCGTGGCTGTCAATGAAGCAGTGGAACTGGCGAAGCAGTATGGTGATGACAATGGAGCTGCCTTTGTCAACGGTATATTAGGAAAGATTGTAAATGAATAGAGGAAAAGTATATTCCGTCTCTTCCGTCAATCAGTATATTAAGAATATGTTTTCGAGAGAATATGCCCTGTCGGTTGTATTTGTAAAAGGCGAGATATCCAATTGCAAATATCATAGCTCTGGGCATATTTATTTTTCGTTGAAAGATGAGACCTCCCAGCTTACCTGTGTGATGTTCCGAGGAGACCGGAGAGGCCTGGATTTCCGGATGGAGAACGGACAGGAAGTGATTGTGGGTGGTTCCATCAGTGTGTATGAGCGGGACGGTAAGTATCAGCTCTATGCAAAAAAAATAGTTCCGGTGGGAGACGGACTGCTCAGTGAGCGCTATGAACAATTAAAGAAAAAACTGGAGCAGGCAGGATATTTTAATGAAGACAGAAAACTGCCGATTCCCAAATATGTGCGACGGGTAGGCATTGTGACGGCAAAGACCGGTGCGGCCGTGCAGGATATGATTCAGATAGCCACTAGAAGGAATCCCTATGTACAGCTCTATTTGTATCCGGCCAAAGTCCAGGGGGATGGGGCGGCAGAGACCATTGTGTCCGGTATTTCCTATCTGGATGAATTTGGTGTGGATGTTATTATCATCGGCCGTGGTGGTGGTTCCATGGAAGATTTGTGGGCGTTTAATGAGGAAATTGTGGCGGAGGCCGTGTACCAGTGCCGGACGCCGGTTATTTCTGCTGTGGGACATGAAACGGATTATACCATTGCAGACTTCGTGGCAGACTTGCGTGCCCCTACGCCGTCGGCTGCGGCGGAACTGGCCGTCTATGATGTTCGACAGGTATTAAATGAATTGTATGGGTACAAGGACCGGCTTGCCCGGTGCATTCTTACCCAGGTGGATTATGACAGGGATCATTTGGATTCGGCGGAAGCCCGTCTACGCTATCTGAATCCGCAAAATCAGATTTTGCAGAAGAGACAGTATATGATGGATTTGGAGGACCGGATACAGAGGATGATGACACAGTTTCTGAAAGATAAAAAGCATCTGTTTGCCTTGCTGGCAGGGAGACTTGATGCCATGAGCCCCTTGAAACGGCTGGCAAGTGGATATGCTTATGTGGCAGATGAACAGGGCAGGATGGTGGATTCTGTAAAACAGATAAAAAAGAATGATATCCTGACGATGACACTAGCGGATGGACATGTCCGGACACAGGTGGAAGAAGTGCTGGAACAGGAGGAAAATCCTCTCCTCGCCCGGGGGGACTCGGATTTTGCTTCGCAAAACAGGGAGGATTTATAATGGAAAAGGAAATGGAATTGGAAGAAATTATGGAGCGGTTAGATGCTACCGTGACGAAGATGGAGCAG
>JALENH010000225.1 GCA_022767895.1 Eubacterium sp. | reverse complement strand
GGAGATTACCTTCCTTGTGCTTCTTGTGTTTGGCATTCTTTCTTTGCTGAGCCTTTTTCATATGTGCGGTGTTTTTGGAGAGGGGTTAAGTGCCCTGCTCTTTGGTCTCTTTGGAGCACTTGCTTATGTTTTTCCATTTTATCTGATTATTGCAGCCGGTTTGTATATTGCGAATGCGAAGAATCAGCCACTGCGTCGGAAAATCTGGTACAGTGTAGGGATTTACTGGAGTTTATGTGGCCTGTTCCAGTGGGTGGTGAATGATCCGGTACAGAATGTATGGCAGGTATATACGGTATGTGCGGAAAATCAGGGAGGCGGCGGATTCCTTGGCGGAATTCTGGCCTTTGAACTGGCGCGTGCTCTTGGCCGGGCGGGAGCTTTGATTGTTATTCTTGCCCTTTTTATTCTGTTTTTCATGCTCATTAGCGGAAAATTGTTTTTCTCATCGCTGCAGCAGCTGTACCGTGACCGCGAGGGAGAAAGAGAAGACGATTTCATTTATGAAGATGATGAGCCATCCTATGAGGGCCGTCAGATGAATACATATAAATTTGAGCCGGATGCTAAGGAAGCAGAAGCAAAGCCGAAACGGGCAAGGAAAAAGACCAAAAAGCAGGAAGAACCGATAGCGCCCGTGCCGGAGAATCCGGTGGATGAGCCGGTCCCGGAGCCATTGCAGCAGGATATGTCAGAAATTCATATTATCCGTGGTGCAGAGGAAACACCGGCAAGAGAATCCACGGTGTATGAAGAGGAACTGGAGCGCAAATTCGGCTCTGCAAAAAAGGAAAAAATGACAGAAAAACCAGTTACACCGGCAAGTTCACCGGTACCTTCGGAGACGGTTCCGACGGAGACAAGCGAAAGGAAAAAGCCGGAAAAGGTAACCATTACCAAAGAGGATGAGAAAGCCATGGCGGAAGTCCAGGCAGATTTGGACAAGGCAGCTGTGGAAAAGATTCCTTATGTGTTCCCGTCTCTGGATTTATTAAACAAGCCCAAAAACGGCGGTCACCAAATGAACAATGACGACCTTCGTGCTACAGCAGGAAAATTGCAGCAGACACTGGATAGTTTTGGTGTCCGGGTGAAGATGGGAGATATTAGTCTGGGACCAAGTGTTACGAGATATGAATTGATTCCTGAACAGGGGGTTAAGGTAAGCCGGATTACCGGACTGAGTGACGATATCAAACTGAGTCTGGCGGCTTCCGATATCCGTATAGAGGCCCCGATTCCCGGTAAGGCGGCGGTGGGCATAGAAGTGCCGAACCCGGAACGACAGACCATTACCCTGCGGGAACTGCTGGAAAGCACTGAGTTTAAGAAAGCAAAATCGAAGGTTACTTTTGCGGTAGGAAAAGATATCAGCGGAAAAACCATCGTGACAGATATTGCGAAAATGCCTCATCTGCTCATTGCCGGTGCCACCGGTTCCGGTAAATCCGTTTTGATTAATACGTTGATTATGAGCATTATTTATAAAGCAGACCCCAATGATGTGAAGATGATTATGGTGGATCCGAAGATGGTGGAATTGACTGCTTATGAGGATATTCCGCATCTGATGATTCCGGTGGTGAAGGATCCGAAGAAAGCTTCGGCTGCTCTGGGATGGGCAGTGGCAGAGATGACCGGGCGTTATCAGAAATTTGCCGATGCCGGAGTGAGAGATATCAAGTCCTATAATACCAAAATGGACAAGCTGACCAATAAAAATGATCCGGAATACCAGAAGATGCCGCAGATTGTTATTATTGTGGACGAGTTCGCCGATTTGATGATGGTGGCTCCGGGTGAAGTGGAGGATTCGGTATGTCGTCTGGCGCAGCTGGCACGTGCTGCCGGTATTCATTTGGTACTGGCTACCCAGCGGCCATCTGTGAATGTCATTACCGGACTCATCAAGGCCAACATTCCTTCCCGGATTGCTTTGTCTGTATCTTCGGCTGTGGATTCCAGAACCATTATTGATTCGGCGGGGGCAGAAAAGCTTTTGGGTAATGGCGATATGTTGTTTGCTCCGCAGAATCTGCCGAAGCCAATCCGTGTCCAGGGTGCCTTTGTCTCGGACGAAGAGAGAGACAGCGTTGTAAGTTTTTTGAAGAACAGCGGCAATGGCCCATCTTACAACGAGGAAGTGACCAAACATATTGATACCGCTCCGGTACCGGGTGCGAAAAACGGTCCGGCAGCCGCCGGCGGTGGTGCACCGGATCAGGATGAACTGTTTGTGGAAGCCGGTATGTTTATTATTGAAAAAGATAAAGCCTCCATTGGATTGTTGCAGCGTATGTTCCGAATTGGATTTAACCGTGCCGCACGGATTATGGATCAGTTGTCAGATGCCGGCGTTGTTGGCCCGGAAGAGGGGACGAAAGCACGTCAGATTCTCATGAGTAAAGAGCAGTTTGAAAATTATCTGGAGGAAAACGGTTGATGAAGGGCTGGCTTGTTGTCAATGAATTTTTACAGAATCAAAAGTTTTCAGAATTAACAAAACTCTTTTTGTCTGCTGCCCAAAAAGCGAATTTATCGCTTACTGTCTACACCAATGCAGAATTGCTGGCGGATACAAAAGAAATTTTAAAACAGAGACCGGATTTTGTCTTGTTTTGGGATAAAGATATTGTATTGGGGAATTATCTGGAGTCCCAGGGGATTCCTCTTTACAATTCGGTGGATGCAATCCGCCTCTGTGATGATAAACGGCTGACTCATATCGCACTGATGCGCGAGGGGATTCCTTCGCCCCGTACGATTATGGCGCCCATGACCTATCCCAATATTGGGTTTACAAACCATGACTTTTTCAAACAGGTGGAGCGTGAACTTTCTTATCCCTTTGTTGTAAAAGAGGCTTTTGGTTCTTTTGGCGAGCAGGTGTATCTTGTGAGGGACAGAAAAGAACTCCAACAGAGAATCCAAGGAACATCAACCACGGAATTGTTGTTTCAGGAATATATTCCGGAAAGTCGTGGCAGGGATGTCCGACTGCAGGTGGTGGGAGATCGTGTTGTGGCTTCCATGTACCGTTATTCAGATACGGATTTCCGTGCCAATGTAACCGCCGGGGGGAAAATGAAAAACTATACGCCTTCAAAAGAAGAGTCATCCCTTGCTCTTCGTGCAGCAAGAGCCGTAGGTGCTGATTTTGCCGGTGTGGATCTTTTGTTTGGAGCGGAAGGACCGCTGGTCTGTGAAGTGAATTCCAATGCACATTTTAAGAATATTCAGACATGTACCGGTGTCCCCGTGGCAGAAGAAATCATACAATACTTATGTGAGGTTCAGAAATGAAGACAATGAAGTGGAAAGCATGGCTTGTCTATGACAGAGAGGGAGCCCGCCGCAATGCCGGGTATATCCGGATGCATGAGGAGACGGGCCGTCAGATGGGGATTGCGTTCCGGCTTATGTTGGATGAACATATGCCGGATTTTTCTTGTCTTACCGACGGGGAAAGACCGGATTTTGCCATTGTCCGTACGATTCAGCCGGCACTGACGAAAAAACTTGAGAATGCCGGAATTCCCGTATTTAACAATTCTTTTATATCGGAAATTTGTAATCATAAGGGAAAAACGATTGATTATGTCCGTTCCCATAGCGAGATTCCGGTCATACCAACCCGGACATTTTCCAATGGAGAATTGTCGGAAGATTTACTTTCCAAGTATCCCAAACATATTATTAAGGCCGTGGATGGTCATGGCGGAAAACAGGTTTTCCGTACCACGGATTCCTGGGAACAGATTTCCGAAGCGGTGGGAACATCGGATTTTGTCATCCAGCCCTTTATAAAGGGGCCGGGAAAGGATTTACGGATTTATGTAATCGGGAAACAAATTGTTGGCGCTGTTGAACGGCAGGCGGAACAGGATTTTCGGGCCAATTTTTCCCTGGGGGGAAGTGTTCGGTCATTTGAATGTGGAGAAAAGGAAGCAAAACTGGCACATACCATATGCGAACTTTTTTCCTTTGGGTTTGCAGGCATTGATTTTATCAAGGATGAAAAGGGTGAATGGATTTTTAATGAAATTGAAGATGTGGTGGGGGCACGAATGCTTTACCAATGTCAGCCGGAAATTCATCTGCTGGAACAATATTTTACATTCATTCTTGAGAATATCTTGCAATGACGCAAGATAGTGTGTATAATAAGGAAAGATATTGGCATATATTGTATACAACGATTTGGAGGTACGTCATGAAAACAGATATTGAAATTGCAATGGAAGCGGAAATGAAACCGATTCAGGAAGTCGCTGCCAAACTGGATATTACAGCAGATGAACTGGATCTCTATGGAAAGTATAAAGCAAAGCTGACGGATGAGCTTTGGGACCGCATCAAAGAGCGCCCGGATGGAAAGCTTGTTCTGATAACTGCCATCAATCCGACTCCGGCGGGAGAGGGCAAGACAACGACGACAGTTGGTCTTGGTCAGGCTATGGAGAAGATTGGGAAAAAAGCGGTGATTGCCCTTCGTGAACCTTCACTGGGACCATGTTTCGGCCTCAAGGGTGGTGCTGCCGGCGGTGGTTATGCACAGGTCGTTCCGATGGATGATTTGAATTTGCATTTTACCGGGGATTTTCATGCCATTACCTCAGCGAATAATTTGCTTGCGGCCATGTTGGACAACCACATCCAGCAGGGAAATGCGTTGAACATTGATACCAAGCAGATTGTGTGGAAGCGATGCGTCGATATGAATGACCGCGTTTTGCGTAATATTACCGTTGGCCTGGGACGCAAGGTGGACGGTGTAACGAGAGAGGATCATTTTATCATTACCGTTGCTTCTGAAATCATGGCGATTCTCTGTCTGGCTGAAAATATGAAAGATTTGAAAGAGCGTCTGGGACGCATCATTGTGGCATATACCTATGATGGGAAACCGGTTACTGCCAAAGAACTGAATGCGGTTGGTGCCATGGCTGCCTTGTTGAAGGATGCCATCCGTCCGAATATTATTCAGACACTGGAGCACACACCGGCACTTGTTCATGGCGGACCATTTGCCAATATTGCCCACGGCTGTAACAGTATCCGGGCAACGAAGACCGCTTTGAAGCTGGCTGATTATACCATTACAGAGGCCGGCTTTGGTGCCGATCTCGGTGCGGAGAAGTTGTTGGATATTAAATGCCGCATGGCAGGATTAAAGCCGGATGCCATCGTTCTTGTGGCTACCGTTCGTGCCCTTAAGTACAATGGCGGTGTAAAAAAAGAAGATCTTGGTACAGAAAATCTGGAAGCCTTGAAAAAGGGTATTGTTAATCTGGAAAAACATATTGAAAATGTGGCAAAATATGGTGTGCCATGTATCGTTACTCTGAATCAATTTGTGTCAGATACAGAAGCTGAGCTTGCTTATGTCAAAGAGTTCTGTGAAGAGAGAGGCTGTGAATTTGCCCTATCCCAGGTATGGGAAAGGGGTGGAGACGGCGGCGTAGAGCTGGCCAATAAAGTAGTTGAGACCATTGAGACGAAGGAGAGTCATTTCCATTATCTGTATGAAGATGATTTGTCTTTGGAAGAGAAGATGGAGACCATTGCGAAGGAAATCTATGGTGCCGGAGAGGTGATTCTTGAGCCTGCTGCGAAACAGCAGATTGCCCGCATTGAATCCCTGGGCTTTGGCAATTTGCCGGTATGTATGGCGAAGAACCAGTATTCCCTGTCGGATGACAAGTCTGTACTGGGGCGTCCGAAGGATTTCCCAATTCATATCCGGGATGTCTATGTTTCTGCCGGAGCCGGATTTGTCGTTGCCATTACGGGAACTATTATGACAATGCCGGGTCTGCCAAAAGTTCCTGCCGCAGAGGGAATCGATGTGGATGACAGTGGAGATATCACTGGTCTATTCTAGCGAAATTGAGGTTGGTTCATCATTTTGTGGATGAGTAAATCTTGCAAACTCTTTCGGTGAGATTTTCTCCATTTTAAGAAAAGCACGATAAAAAGTAGAGTAGTCTTTAAAACCTACTTCCAAGTATACAGCAGAGGGGGCACACCCCTCTGTTATTTTTTGCTTTGCCATGGTAATTCTTTTTAGCAAAATGTAGTTATGTAACGTACGGTCTGTCTGCAATTTGAAAAGCTTGGACAGTGTATATTTGTTCATGTAGAAATGACTGGCAATGGATTCCAAAGTCAGCGGCTGCGCATAATTTTCATTAATATAGGACAGAACCTTATCAATCAAAGGATTCACATGAGTTGTTTTTCGTGGTTCCATATCCGATAAAATATGTTTGTTCAACAGCGTAACTCCCTGCAAAATTTGAGCACGGTTCAACATTTCCTTCCCATAGAATTCTGTTTTGGAATTCTGATAAACCGCCATCATACATTGAAAAATCTGCTCGAAATCATGGGAGTCAGAAATCTGGAAATGATATCGTTTTCGCTGTTTTGCCAGTTCGAATGGCTGTAGAAGAGAGTGCTCATTAAACTGGAAAGAGGACAAACAGGCCGTCGTGATATACATATAAATGCGGTCATATTCCTGGTTAATTGCATCCGGTGATGCCGGAAGAAGCTGATGAATTGTAAAGGGCGGAACAACAATAATGTCGCCACGCTTCACATTATAAATGCGATCTTCAATAAAAAGTTTCACCGGACCACTTAAATAGATATAGATTTCGTAAAAGTCATGGGTATGTGCATAAATTTTCGGAAAATGATCGTTAGTCGTTCTTCGACACTCATAGTAGTAATCAGTGGAAACAGGTCGATCGAATTCGTGAAGCAGATATCGCATGGCAAATGTCCTTTCATGATTGGTATTTTTTTGAGTGTTATGTTAAGAGAATTATAATTTGTATTTGCATTTCTTGTCAATATAGTAAACCAATTTTTGCAATGAAAGTGAGGGTTTTTGCAATTGTTGTACTATTTTTGTTACGTTACAATAAAGATACTATATTAGAAAAGGAGTTGGTATTGTGTTCTTGCACAAATCTATGTCAAAAAGAGGGCTTGCTATGGGGCTGTCACTAGCACTGCTTTTGTCATTGGCCGGCACTGTGAATAAAGCAGCAGCTAAGACAAAGAGTGTTAAAAAAATCACTGTGACAAACCCCAAAACCAAGACTCTGGCATTGCAAAAAGGGGCGACATTCCAGCTGAAGGTGAAGGTTTCGCCGAAGGGGATGTCAAAAAAAGTTGCTTACAAATCAAGCAAAAAATCAATTGTATCAGTAAACAAAAAAGGGAAACTGAAGGCAAAAAAAGCCGGAAAGGCTATTATTACAGTATACAGTAAAACAAAGCCTTCAAAGAAAGTCAGACTTTCGGTAACGGTATACAAAAAAATGAAACGGGTTAAATCGATTTCTCTTAACAAAAAGAACTGCCTTTTGGCACCCAATGAGAAAATCACGTTGAAAGCCCAAATCACACCGAAAAAGGCAACCGTGAAAAAGGTTTTTTGGCAGTCTTCGAAAAAATCAGTTGCCACGGTAAGTCAGAAAGGGGTCGTGACGGCGAAAAAAGAGGGAACTGTACATATTACGGCGTATGCCAAGGATGGTCGTGGAGCCAAAGCAGTCTGCAAAATTACAGTAAAGAAAGCAGTACAAAATGACAAGACTGCCACGCCCAAAGCGACTGATGTACCTCAGCCCACTATTGACCCGCTTCTGACAACACAAAAAGAGGGTTCCTTTACGGTGGCAGCGAAAAACTCTGCCGTTGATATTTACATTGATGCAAAGGCAAAAGATTATGACGGATTATCTCTGGTTGCCAATTCTGTGGCAGGGGATATTGCTTTGGTGTCCAAAGAAAATGCGAAGGCAAATGTTGTTGGCAGCACAGAGAAGATAAAAGAGTATGCCATTATTGCCGGTTCTATTGGAAATAATTCTGTCATTGATTCACTAATTTCCGAAGGAAAGATTGACGTTTCCGGAATTCAGGGGAAACGAGAAACATACCGGATTCAAGTTGTGGACAATCCTGTTGCCGGGGTAAAAAAAGCAATTGTTATAGCCGGTAGCGATAAGAGGGGTACAATCTACGGATTATATCATATTTCAGAAAAAATGGGAGTTTCTCCGTGGGTTTACTGGGGAGATGCAGTTCCGGCACAGATGGATACGATTTATCTGGATGAGAAAGATTTGGAAACAACCTCGAAAGAACCATCTGTAAAGTATCGTGGTATTTTCCTGAATGATGAAGCACCATCTCTTACCACTTGGACGAGAAAGAAATTTGGAGGATACAACGAAAAGTTTTATGAAAAGGTTTATGAATTAATTCTTCGCTGTAAAGGTAATTATCTGTGGCCGGCCATGTGGTCCAACACATTCAGTGAAGATGGAAAGTCATCCAAGATAGCGAATGCTGAACTGGCTGATAAATACGGAATTGTTATGGGAACCTCCCACCATGAACCGCTGTGCCGTGCCGGTGTGGAGTGGCAGAACAAATACAGACAATACGGAACAAGCAATGAATGGAATTTTAATACAAATGAGGCTGCCATTACAAAATTCTGGGAAGATGGCGTGAAACGAAATATGAGTTTTGAGAATGTATATACGCTTGGTATGCGAGGTGAATCTGACTCCGCACTCTCCGGAACGACAGCGGAAAATATAGATTTGCTGAAAAGGGTTATTACTGCCCAGAAAAAAATCCTGGCAGACAATCAGTTGCAGGATGCACCACAGGTACTTACTGTTTACAAAGAAGTAGAAGATTTCTGGCATGGTATATCCACCACGGAGGGATTGAAAAAATGGAGCGAGCTTGATGATGTCACCATTATGCTCTGTGATGATAATTTCGGTAACATGCGTACTCTTCCGACCAAAGAAGACCAGAATCGAAAAGGTGGTTGGGGTATGTACTACCACTTTGATTATCATGGTGGTCCGACATCCTATGAATGGGTTAACACGGTTCAGCTTGATAAAGTCTGGGAACAGATGAATATGGCTTACGAGCACGGAATTGATGATATCTGGATTGTTAACGTAGGTGACCTGAAGCCAATGGAAATGAATATTTCCTATTTTCTGGATATGGCATATGACTATGATACCTGGGGAGCCAACGGAAAAGATAAAGTGACGGAGTATCGTGAAAACTGGGTAAAACAACAATTCGGAAAAGCATTGAATGAAAATCAAATTAAGGAAGTAGAAACACTTCTTGACGACTATACATGGCTGAATGGCGCAGGAAAGCCGGAATCCATCAGTGCAGCGACTTATAACGCCGTAAATTACAATGAAGGCAGAGAAATGCTGGATCGTATTGAGGATATGATGAAACGCGCTGAGGATTGCAAAAAGATAATGCCGGAAGATTTGCAAGCGGCTTATTTTGAACTGGTTTATTTTCCGACTGTAGCATCTGCAAACGTGGCAAGAATGCAGATTTACAGTGGAATAAACAAATATTTTGCCGAGCAGAAAAGTGCCGCCGCAAATTTATATGCAGTCAAAATACAGGAAGCAATCCAATTGGATAAGGATTTACAGAACACCTATAATAAAGAAATGCCGGGAGTTGGCAATAAGTGGCAGGGGATGATGAGTTCACCCCATGTCGGATTTATTACATGGAATTCAGAAGGATGGAGTTATCCGGAACCAGTCTGGGTAAAAACAGAGGGTGATTCCAAAATGCTTGCAACAATAGAAAATCAAAAGGCTGGCATAGAAACATCGCAAGAAGGCACATTTAATGATTTTACGAATATCAATCAGGAATCTTACACTGTGACGGTTTCCAATATGGGTGGAACAGCCTTTGATTACAATCTCTCTGCCTCTGCAGATTGGATTCAGGTGTCGAAGAAGAGTGGACATGTGAAGATGCAGGATGCTTTTGAGGTCTCGGTTGACTGGTCAAAAGTAACAGCGGATTCCACCGGCAAACTGACCATCACAAGTGGAGACCAGAAAATTATTTTGAATGTAAATGCCAAGGTGTATGACATAGCGTCTCTCAAGGAAAAGACATTTATCTATGCGAATGGCTATGCTTCCATTCTGCCTGGTCATTATGCGGCAGAGGGTAAAGGGAAAAATGGAACTTCCATTGCTGTTTTTGACGGTTATGGAAAGACAGGACAATCCATGAAGATTCTTCCTACCAATGAGGATCAGCCGGAATATATTGAAGACGCCGCTTATACCGAATATCTTGTTGCGGTTGAGAAGGCGGGCAACTACAAACTGACCGTTTACACGGGTCCTTCCAATAATCTGGACCGTGATCATGTGAGTATAACCTACGGAGTTTCTGTCAATGGTGGAGAAACTCTGACGAAGAACACGGTGGATCCTGATTCCTTCCGGGCAGGAGAATATAGTGGCTCCTGGGCAAATGATGTCAAGGAGAACGGACGGAAACAGGAGAGTGAGATTACCCTGAATGCCGGTGTTAATACAATACGTATTTATGCACCTGATTCGGCATTTTTATTGCAAAAACTTGTAATTTCTGAAGAATCGGTGGCAGCCTCAAATGCCGGTCCGGCAGAAAGTTATTATGTTGGGAAAAAGATTTCTGCCCCGAAAACGTTATCTGGCGTTGTGGAAGATTGTGATGCCATTCCGGGAGAAATTCGTGCTACCGATAATGGAGCCATATTATCGGTAAAAGCGGGAGACACATATGAATACGATGCAATTGTGACAGAGAAGGAAAATTACTGTATCGGTGTTACAGCAGAATCCTCAGGAGGTGCCCAAATAAAACTTACCTTTGGTGAGCAGGAACTGGGAATCATTCAGGTTGGTGCTGCTAACCAGCTCTATGAAGTGGAAGGCATGCAGGAGATGACTATCGGGAAGAATAAACTCAAAATGACAGTTGTCTCAGGAGAGGCGAAGGTATCTTCCATTGTAATCCGCGTGCGTGACCGTGTTGCTGTACCAGGCTGTTTCGATGCCATCGATTATGAGGGAAGCACACAGAAAACAGGAAATCTCGATGCCAAAGAGGGGATTGATTATGCATACTCTGCTTTGGTTGAGAAGGATGATCTTTATAAATTTTCAATCAAGGGAAGTTCTGCTGCCAATGCTTCCGTAACCTTGTATTGGAATGACGAAGAAGTGGGAACTGTTTTGTTGACATCAGAGTTTGCTGAGTATTTAATGGATAATCCGATGGATCTTGCACCCGGTGTCGGAACAATTCACTTGAAGGTTACTGGTGGAGATGCTGTTATTGAATCCGTTTCTTCCCAGATTTTTGACAGTGATGTTCGTCTGCCTGTTGCCATATCGGCATCCAGCGAAACATCCGGGTGCGAAGCGTCCAAAGCTTATGACGAAGATGAAACAACAGCGTGGAAACCATCGGATAGTGATTCCGAGAAGAGCATTACCTTTGATTTTAACGACATTTATACAATTGACCGCTTTGCTTTGCAACAGACAGGAAACGGAATTACCGGTTACGAAGTTCAGATTCCTTCTTCTTCGGATGAATGGGAAACTGTTTATACCGGGACAGAAGTGTCAAACGGAAAGCTTGTATTTATCCAGGGGAAAAAGGCAATTGAATGCAGTAAACTGCGATTCGTATTTACAGGAAGTAATATTGTACTCAACGAGATTACTGTGACACCGTATACCAACTGGGCGATGAAAGATTCCGTTACGCTGACTGGTCAGAAGAAGGGAAACAGTGGCTCCATTACAATACCAAAAAGTGTTGTGGATGGTGACCGCATTACAAAAGGGATGGAAGATCCTACCGGCAATAGCAGTGATACGGAACGTCATACTGTTACGATGACTTTTTCATCTCCTAAAATGCTGAATGCTGTGCGGCTGATTACCTTGCAGGAAAGTGAGTCGGCAAGTGCAGGTTCGGGTGTGATTCCTGATTTGGAACTACGTTCGGAAAAGGCTCAGTATTCCTACCGGATTTCCTATTATGATGGAAAACAATGGGTGGAAATTGGCGCTACTACACGGCCGGATGCGGGGACGAATCCGAAAGTGTTTACAGAGTTTACCTTGAAACGAAAAGTAAAGGCGACAAAAATCAAGGTAGAAATTTATACCAGCCATTGGATTCGGATTAATGAATTGGAAGCGGTTGAAACGCAGAAGTTTAGCGTTGCCAAATAGAAAAACCAAACATTCCGATTGCTAATGCAATCTTAAAATACTATTAGGAGCAACATTTCCATGCAAGCATGGATGTTGCTCCTAATAGTATTTTACGCTTCGCGCGGAATGTTTGGTTTTCTGCTTGGCTTACCGTCTTCGCGAAAATTTCTGTTCGCAGTACATGCAGCGGTAAATGTGGTTTTCGCGGTCAGTGAGTTTGAAACGGTGGGGAAGTTCCTGCTCAATCGATGTGATACATCTTGGGTTTTTACATTTGATGACGTTTGTTACAAGCTCTGGTAATTCCAGTGTTCTTTTTTCTACGATTTCATTGTTCCGGATTACATTGATGGTGATGTTTTCATCCAAAGCACCGAGTATGTCCAGGTTTACGGTAATGGGTCCCTCAATTTTGATAATATCTTTTTTGCCCATTTTGTTGCTTTTGGCGTTTTTAATAATAGCTACAGAGCAGTCCAGTTTTTCCAGACCAAGGTAATTATAAATTTCCATGGCACCGCCGGCCTTGATGTGGTCGATTACGACGCCTTCATTTAATCCACCGATATTCAACATTCAGGAATCACCTCCAGTAAAGTCATAATGAGTGCCATACGGATATAAACTCCGTACTGTGCCTGCTTAAAGTAAACGGCACGGGGGTCGTCGTCCACGTCTGTTGCGATTTCGTTGACACGTGGGAGAGGGTGAAGGACAAGCATATCCTTCGGTGCCAGTTTCATTTTCTTGCGGTCCAGGATGAAGCTGTCCTTTAACCGGATATAATCCTCCTCATTAAAGAAGCGTTCTCTCTGTACACGGGTCATGTATAGTAAATCCAGTTCAGGTAGAACATCCTCCAGTACATTAACCTCTTTATATTCAATTCCGCCGGCATCCAGCGTGTCTTTTCTCAGGTAATCCGGTATCCGCAGTTCATCCGGAGAAATCATGACAAAACGTACACCCGGATAGCGAACCATAGCCCCGATTAGGGAATGCACGGTACGTCCAAATTTCAAATCGCCACAAAGACCGATGGTCAGATGATCTAATCGTCCTTTTAGATTTTTAATTGTCAGAAGATCCGTAAGTGTCTGGGTCGGATGATTGTGACCACCATCACCGGCATTAATCACTGGGATTTGGGAATGAAGGGAAGCAACTAGGGGTGCACCTTCTTTTGGATGACGCATCGCGCAGATGTCGGCATAGCTGGAAATCACGCGGATAGTATCGGAGACGCTTTCTCCTTTGGCGGCAGAACTGGAATCTGCAGAAGAGAAACCGAGAACTTGTCCACCAAGATTCATCATGGCAGACTCAAAACTTAATCTTGTCCGGGTACTTGGTTCATAAAAGCAGGTGGCAAGCTTTTTTCCTCTGCACACCTCAGAAAATCTTGTTGGCTCCTGAATAAATTTCTCTGCCAGATCAATTAGCTCATTAATTTCATCCACGGTCAGATCCAGAGCATTCATTAGAGGTCGCATAGTCCCTCCAATCTGCCATCTATATATGGCATCTATATTTCCCCTTATTCTACCCTATTTTTTATTCTGTGACAATATGAAATCATGGGAAAAGAAAAAATAATTTGCATTCTGTCAGAAAAGCAAGTATACTATTATACGGAAAAATTTTCACTTATGTGTTAAAAAATATGAAGGAGGTTGTAAATGATAACATTATACGAAGGTGGCGCCTATCTGGTAAATGGAACAGAACTGGTTCCTGACAATGCGGATGCACTGGCTGCCGTAGAAAGCAAAACAGGTATCAAGACAAC
>JALENH010000217.1 GCA_022767895.1 Eubacterium sp. | reverse complement strand
TGAGATTCCGGTACATAAGATACGTGCGAAATGCCTTTACTTTTTCCACTGTTTTATTATAGTTTTCCAATATTTCCTGCGTATCAATCTCTCCGGTCACCATCCATACTTCCTGACGGAACCGGGTACGCTCGCCACGTTGGATATAGGAAACAATTTTTTCTTCCTTTTTACTCATCCACGACATGGATTCGATATGGGGTCGGCAGCGAAGTCGCAGCTGATATAAATCCATGGGAGACATGCTGTCCATAATATCTGGAATTTTTCTTTCCATTCTCTGGATTTCCAGCTTCTTTTCCGCTGTATTTTCTTGAAACATCTTTTCTTTGTCCAGCATCCTTCCGGTGCTCTTCAACTCCATATACTGCTGATGAGGATTTCGCTTGACAGCGACACCACCATAAATACGTTTACGCTTTTCCAGCAGTTCGGTCAGTTCTCTGACAACTTCATCGTAATCCTTTGCCCCCATCTTTCTCCTCCTGCTACTCGCTCATCTTCGCCAGTTTTGCCGCCTGGTCTGCAGCAATCAAACTATCAATCACCTCGTTTAAGTCCCCGTCAATAATGGAATCCAGCTTGTGAAGTGTCAGCTTAATCCGGTGATCCGTCACACGCCCCTGGGGATAATTGTAGGTGCGGATCTTCTCAGAACGATCTCCGGTACCAATCTGGCTCCGTCTTGCCTCGGCCTCTGCATCGTGGGCCTTGGCACATTCCAGTTCATACAGGCGGGCACGGAGAACTTTCAGTGCCTTATCCTTATTTTTTAACTGGGACTTTTCATCCTGGCAGGAAATCACAATGCCGGTCGGAATATGGGTCAGACGCACTGCTGAATCCGTCGTGTTGACACACTGACCGCCGTTTCCGGAAGCACGGAACACATCAAACTTGCAGTCATTCATATCCAGTTCCACCTCTACATCCTCCACTTCTGGCATAATTGCCACAGTGGCCGTGGAAGTGTGGATTCGTCCTCCAGATTCTGTTGCCGGAATCCGCTGCACACGGTGTACGCCACTCTCATATTTCAGCTTGGAATAGGCGCCTGCTCCATTAATCATAAACACAATTTCTTTAAAACCGCCGATTCCGTTCTCATTGGAGTTCATGGTGTCGACTTTCCAACGATTCTGCTCGGCAAATTTACAATACATACGATATAAATCCGCTGCAAACAAAGCCGCCTCATCACCACCGGCACCGGCGCGAATTTCTACGATTACATTTTTATCATCATTAGGGTCCTTCGGCAGAAGAAGAATACGAAGTTCTTTCTCAATTCCTTCGATGCTTCCCTTGCACTCATTGAGTTCTTCCTTGGCAAGCTCACGGAGTTCTTCATCCGTCTCCTCCTCCAGCATGGCAAGACTATCCTCAATCCCCGCTTTCTTCTCTTTATACTCCTTATATTTCTCTACAATCGGTTCCAAATCCGACTGTTCCTTCATTAGTTTCTGATATCTTGCCGCATCGTTCAAAACCTCCGGCTCACTCAATTCCTTCAAAACCTCATCATAGCGAAATAAAATATCCTCTAATTTGTCAAACATGGTTTTCCTCCGTCATAAATTACTTACTATATTGCCCGCATACAATGCGGTCCAGTCCTGCCAGATCCTGCTTCACTTCCACATTGCGAAATCCGGCTTGCTCCATCAGCTGGCTCACTGCTTCCCCCTGATCCGCTCCAATTTCAAAGAAAACTTTTCCATCATTCTTTAAAAAAGAGCCAATTTGCTGGATGATACTTCTGTAGAACAGAAGACCATCCCCGCTGCCATCCAGAGCCCTGAGGGGTTCATACTCACAGACCTCCGGCATCAGTTTGGGAATCTCCCCACTCCGGATATAGGGAGGGTTAGACACAACGAGATCAAACCTTCCCTGTATAGATTGAAACAAATCACTCTCCACGATTTGTACTTTCACCTCATTGTTTTCCGCATTTTTCTTCGCCATTTCAAGGGCTTCCGCGGAAATATCAGAAAGCATAACACTTTTACAATGTCCCAGTTTCGCAAGGCTTATGCCAATGCAGCCGGAACCGGTACATAAATCCAGCACATCCGCACCGTCACAAAATTTCAATACTTCCTCCACCAGACACTCGGTGTCCTGTCTTGGAATCAGCACGTTCTCATTCACAAAAAAGGGCAGCCCCATAAATTCGGTTTCTCCGGTGAGATGTTCCAACGGAATCCGCTGACTTCGTTTTTCCAACAGTTCCCGGTAATGCCCGCAGTCACTTTCCTGAGCTTCCTCGTCGGCGCGAAGAAAAAACTGGCTCTTTGTGATGAAAAAACAGTGGGCAAACAAATACCAGGCATTCAGCTTTGCTTCCGGAACCCCGGCCGATGCCAGCCTTCTTTCCCCTTCAGTCAAAATTCCCCGCAGTGTCATGCTTCTTCATCCTCTGCTTCATCTGATTCGGAGGCTGGCAATGGTGCCTCAAAATACCGGTCAAGAGCGTTCAGTATTTCGTCCTCTTCCTCACTGGAATCATCAATATCCACAATTTCAATGTCGTCATCCTCTTCACTGGAATCATCGATATCCACGATTTCAATGTCGTCATCCTCTGAGGTCTCGTCCTTCGCTGCAGCTGTCTCCGGCTCACTGGTTTCCGGTTCCGCTTGTTCCACCTCAAGCGCATCCTCTTCCTGATTGATAAACGCTTTCCAGTCGAACACAGCTTCCACCGACGCAATGGCCACCTCAATCATATCGTCCGTAGGTTCCTTCGTCGTCAGACCCTGTAACATCAGACCCGGTTTGCTGAGTATGTTAATCACTTTATTATCATGCCCTCCTGCATAGCGGATAAACTCGTACGATAAGCCTGCAATAACAGGAATAAGCAAAATGCGGAGCGCCATACGAAGCCACAGATTTCCCACAACAATAAACATAAAAAACAGAATACTGACAAACATTACAATCAGTAGAAAGCTGGTTCCACAACGCTTGTGCACGGTAGTCTGCTTACGAACATTTTCTACCGTCAGTTCCTGCCCATTCTCCACACAGTTGATGGATTTGTGCTCAGCACCATGGTACATAAAAACACGCTTGATATCTTCCATCAAAGAAATCAGTTTGACATAGGCAACAAACAAAGCGACACGGATAATTCCCTCAATCAGTCCCCTCAGCTGGGGAGAAGGAATCGGACGCTGTAATGCCTCTGAAATCAGAAAAGGAACAACCACAAATATACCCACAGCCAAAATAATGGCAACCATCATGACCAGCCCCATCAGAAGGCTTTCCTTTGCCTCAGAATTCTTTTCCTTTTCTTCCTCTTCCTCATAAAAGGAAGCAGAATAATTAAGTGTTTTCATTCCTGTGGACAACGACTCCACAAAGGTCACTACACCGCGAATAATAGGCCAGTTTGCAATCTTACTTTTGTCACGGAGACTATGGCACGCCTTTTTGGTCACCTCAATCTCTCCATCCGGTTTCCGAACTGCCACAGAATACTCCTTCTGGTTTTTCATCATGACGCCCTCTATCACGGCCTGACCGCCAATTCCGGAATATTTCATGAATTTCTCCTTTCACCTAGAAAAAAAGGCAGAGTCACGCCGACTCTGCCCATGTTCTCAATGCATTATTTTAAGCCATACTTACGATTGAACTTATCGATCGCACCACGAGCCGCTACAGACTTCTGCTGTCCGGTATAGAATGGATGGCACTTGGAACAAACCTCAACGTGAATCTCTTCTTTGGTTGATCCTGTCTCAAAGGTATTACCGCAGTTGCAAATAACTTTTGCCTGGTAATATTCCGGATGAATTCCCTCTCTCATGTTCGTTTCACCTCACTACTTCTATTTTCCTTATATATAAAAGGATAATTGTCCTGCTCAAAAACTGCTTGCTCATTGTATCACGTTATCCTATGAAATGCAAGTCTTTTTTTCTACAAATGCATTTTTTTCACAGTTTCAATAAATTCTTCGTTATTTTTTGTTCTCTTAAAGAGATTCAGAATCTGCTCCAGCGCAGGCTCGGATTTCATACCGCTGAGCGCTTTGCGGATTTTAACAACAGCTTCCTGCTCCTCTTTGTTAAGAAGAAGATCCTCCCGTCTGGTACTGGATTTCTGAATGTCGATTGCCGGGAAAATACGCTTTTCGGAAAGACTGCGGTCCAAAACAAGCTCCATGTTACCGGTTCCCTTAAACTCCTCGAACACCACATCATCCATACGGCTTCCCGTATCCACAAGAGCTGTAGCCAGAATTGTAAGGCTGCCGCCTTCCCGCATGTTTCTCGCCGCTCCGAAGAACCGCTTTGGCATATGCAGCGCCGCCGGATCGAGACCACCGGACAAGGTTCGTCCACTCGGTGTCACCGTCAGGTTGTAGGCACGAGCCAGACGGGTAATGCTGTCTAACAAAATCATGACATCTTCACCGCTCTCCACAAGACGCTTGGCACGCTCAATCACCATCTCAGAAACACGCTTGTGATTTTCCGGCAGTTCGTCAAAGGTGGAATAGATTACTTCGACCCGCTCGCCCTCTATGGATTCCTTGATATCAGTTACTTCCTCAGGACGCTCATCAATCAGCAGGATTATCAGGTTCATCTTCGGATAATTCCTCGTAACCGCTTTTGCCACCTGTTTCAACAACGTCGTCTTACCTGTCTTTGGCTGGGACACAATCATACCACGCTGTCCTTTGCCAATGGGTGCAATCAAATCCAACATTCTCATGGACACCCCGGCTCCCGGCGTCTCCAGATGAATTCGGTAATTCGGGAAAATCGGTGTCAGATCTTCAAATTTCTTTCTTCCGTACAAATAAGAAGGGGAACGATCATTTACTTTTTTCATATAAAGCAGTGCACTAAATTTCTCGTTCTGATTCCGGATTTTTAAATTGCCCTCAATGATATCTCCGGTACGCAGTCCGAAACGACGGATAAACTGCGGTGCCACATACACATCATTTTCTCCCGGAAGGAAATTGTCACATCGAATAAATCCATAGCCCTCGGGCATAATCTCAAGAATTCCATTTTTGGTAATGCCACTGTCAATTTCTTTCAGTTCCGTCGGATGTACTTCTGTAATCTGACGATCTTTTACAATGGATATCAGTCCATCACTGCCGTCATGATAGCGATGGGGATGATTGTTGTAATGATAGCTTGTATTCTGAGCCACGCGGTCATGCTGTTCCGTCCGCTCTGTCCGCTCATATCTCTCCGATTTCTCCGCATGTGCAGGTTTCTCTGTATGCGCCGGGCTCTCTGTCCGTACCGGTCTCTCCTGTTTTACTGCTTTCTCCTGTCTGACCGCTTTCTCACCGGAATCCGTCTTGGCATTGGAACGTCTGACTGGACGTCTCTCCACTTTCTCACTTTTTTGTGCCGGTTGCTCCGTCCTTCGGTTCTTCTTACTTTCTTCCTGCATGACTTCGGCAATCTTCTGGGCAAGCTCCGGCTTACGTAGCGCAGTAATCCCCTTAAGCCCCTTTTCCTTGGCAATCTGTCTTAATTCGGCTAATGTTTTTGTCGTCAAATCCATACAATACGTCCTTTCTATCTCTCCTTCTTATCCTGTCTTTCTTCCCTCAAATAAAATAATTTGGAAATCGGAATACGGAATGTCAGATACTTGAATATAGCGATACACTGAATGTGTTTACGATTTCAATTATTCATTATAAAGGATGAAAAACTTTTCGTCAAGGAATATTCCCTTTTTCTTCCAGAGAGACAGCCCTCCCCATTAAAATTCAATACCATTCTCTCTCATCAGTTCTCTGGCCGAATCCAGTGAATCCACACCGGTGCGGTTCTTAATCGGAGCAAATTCCCGATTTCTCTCTACCTCGAAAGAAAGACAGTTATCCATCATATGAATCATGTCCAGAACCAGTGTCTCGAATTTGTAGCCATTTGGCTCCGCCGGTTTTACCTGACTGCCATCCTCATCCATATAAGGGATTTTTTTCTCCACCACATGTGTGGGCATATTTTCATTCATAATCCGGGTCAACGTCTTAATTTCAAAAAGATAATTCAAAATGACTCCGTAATTGTATAACAGTTTCCCTTCTTCATCCCGGGAATTGATAATCTCGTCTGTCATCTCGTAATATTCTACGATGGATGGTCTGCCGTCTTCCAGACACAGTACCCCCACTTTTTCATTCGGATTCGCTTTGGCAACAACCTTGGAACCGCAGACGCAACCAGCCTCAATCGTCGCACCGACAAACACGGGGTCTGCTATTTTCTGCAACACATTGTCCACTGAAAATACGTTCAGCCATTCCACACCCAACTGTTCCATTTTATCCAGCAAACCGGCTTTTACCAAAGAAGAGAACCAGCCGCCGTTGCCATTTGGCGATGTGGAAAGTTTATCTTTTTCTTCCATATAAATTTTGCCATCGTAGCTGACGGAGGGAGCCATCTCCTGTACAAAGAAGAATACAAAATCCTTGTTGTAACCAAAATAATTATTCTCTTCAAAAAACTTCGTAGTATCCTCGTTGTTTTTCTCACTGGTCATTACAAGAAGTGGAACCCATGCATCTGCTTTTTTCACCACCTGCATAAGATTATTCACCAACTGTTCGAAGAGATACAGTTCTTTATTAACGCCCACATTGAGCATCCCTTTGGGCTTATCCAGACCGAGTCTTGTTCCCTGTCCGCCGGCCAACAGGACAGCCCCCACTTTACATGCTTTGATTGCCTCCAGCCCGGTCTTCTCATATTCATCCCTTTTTTGGGCAATTTCCTCCAACGTAACAGCCCCCAGCGGTTCCAGTTTCCCCTTTTCAACCTCTTTGGCGCCATCCTGAATCAGTTCCAGCAAAGAAAGGTCCAAATCCTCAATCTGTCGGAGAAGAAACTTCTTCTGTTCTTCATTAATCTCTTCATAATATTGCAGTAAATGCTCCTGCCCCGCCGGAGCAAGTTTATGTAACGCTTCTTCGTATGTCATCCTCTTATTCTCCTTTCCTTGGCACTTTTGTGCCCCCAATACCCTTATTGTACCATTTCTACCGGAAAGCACAAGAGGAACTTGTCTTTGACAGCTAAAAATGGTATGATGTTTTATGTATGTTTAAATAAGTAAAATGAGAGACAATATATGGAGGTTAGTATGACACAGAATGAAAAAGCATTGCAGCTGCATGAACAATGGAATGGAAAAATCGATACCACACCGAAATGCCAGGTGAAGTCCAGAGAAGATCTGGCCATTGCCTATACCCCCGGGGTAGCGGAGCCCTGCAAAGTAATTGCTGAGAATAAAGAAGAGGCTTATCGGTATACAATAAAATCCAATACCGTAGCCGTTGTTTCCGACGGAAGTGCGGTACTGGGTCTGGGAAATATCGGTGCAGAGGCAGCTATGCCAGTCATGGAAGGAAAGGCTGTCCTTTTCAAAGAATTTGGTGGAGTCAATGCTTTCCCCATCTGTCTGGACACACAGGATACAGAAGAGATTATTAAAACTGTGGTAAATATAGCTCCTGCTTTTGGCGGCATCAATCTAGAGGATATTTCCGCTCCTCGCTGTTTTGAAATCGAAACACGTTTAAAACAGCTGTTGGACATCCCGGTTTTCCACGATGACCAGCACGGAACGGCAATCGTGGTTCTTTCCGGCATTATCAATGCCCTGAAAGTCGTAAACAAGAAAAAGGAAGAATGCAGGGTTGTTGTGAATGGTGCCGGTTCTGCCGGCATCGCCATCACAAAGCTTTTACTCCGTTATGGTTTCCCGGATGTGATCCTTTGCGATAAGTCCGGCATCCTTAGCAAAAAAACGCCGGATCTCAACTGGATGCAGAAAGAGATGATGGAAGTCACCAATCTGGAAGGAAAAGAAGGTACTCTGGCAGATGCTTTCCGGGGCGCTGACATTTTTGTAGGAGTCTCTGCACCGGGTATTGTCAGCGAAGAAATGGTTGCCTCCATGAATCGGGACGCTATCCTTTTCGCCATGGCCAATCCGGTTCCTGAAATCATGCCGGATCTTGCCAAAAAGGCAGGTGCAAAAGTTGTGGGAACCGGTCGTTCCGATTTCCCGAATCAGGTGAACAACGTTGTTGCTTTTCCAGGCATTTTCAAAGGGGCACTGGAGGGACGTGCTCCCCAGATTACAGAAGAGATGAAACTGGCTGCTGCCCTTGCCATCGCTTCTTTGGTGCCGGAGGACAAACTCAACGAAGACAACATTATGCCGGAAGCTTTTGATCCACGAGTTGCCGATGTGGTCAGTGCAGCTGTCAAGGCTCATATCAACGATTAATGATGGAAGTTCGTAAATGGGGTAACAGACCTTATCACTCTCTGGATTATGAGTGCAAACGCCGCTTCGGCGAAAAAGTATACAAGATTTCCCTCGCCGGAGGCACGACCTGCCCGAATCGGGACGGCACGTTGGATAACCGTGGCTGTATTTTTTGCAGTGGCAGCGGTTCCGGAGATTTCGCCTCACCGGCGTATGGTTCTGTCACCGAGCAGATTAATCGGGAAATCAAAAGACTGCAAAGTCAGAAACACACCGGGCAGAAATTTATTGCCTACTTTCAATCTTTTACTGCCACCTATGCACCGGCCGCGCATTTGAAAACTCTGTGGGAGGAAGCCATGACGCATCCTGATGTTGTTATGCTGTCCATTGCCACCAGACCGGACTGCCTGTCCGAAGAGGTTCTTGACCTGTTGGCAAAATGCAGACAACAGATACCTGTCACGGTGGAACTGGGACTCCAGACAATACACCCAAAAACGGTATCCTACATTCGACGGGCTTATCCAAACGACGTGTATAATACAGCAGTAGAACGTTTGAAATCCATTGGTATCGAAGTAGTAACTCATGTTATCGCCGGCCTTCCCGGTGAGACAAAGAAAGATTTTCTGACAACTGTAGAATATGTGGCCAGCAAGAAAAGTGACGGCATTAAATTGCAACTTCTCCACGTTTTGAAGGGAACTGATCTGGCAACGGATTTCGCCGAGCACCGCTTTGATGTTCTGACACTGGAGCAATATCTGGACTATGTGACGTCTGCTCTTTCCATCCTCCCGCCAGACATGGTCATCCACCGTGTGACAGGTGATGGGCCGAAGGATATCCTGATTGCTCCTGCCTGGAGTCGGAACAAACGTCACGTACTCAATTCACTGCATCGGAAAATGAGAGAAGAAAATATCTGGCAGGGTATGTTCTGCCAATTATGAATGGAGGTGTCCTTATGCCAAACGGTTCAATCACCATCTACAAGTTAATCATCCTGTACACACTCAGCAAGGTAGAAGCCCCGCTACCACCGGGTATTATTTCTGATTATATTACAAGCCGGGGATACACCAATTATTTTAACTTACAAAATGCATTCGGGGAACTTCTGGAAGCGGATCTGATTCAGGAAGACAGTACTTACCATATGACCTATTATACTCTGACGGAGGCTGGTCAGGAGACACTCGCCTTGTTTGGCACGCCTTTGTCTCTGGAAATCCGTAAAGAAATTGATGGATATTTACAAGAACATAAATATGAAATCATTGATGATACTTCGCTGGTAAGTGACTATCATTTGACAGGCGAAGGGACTTATCTCGCTACCTGTATCCTGAGAGAACGCAATCACATCATTCTCCGTTTAGAGTTGGATGTGGCAACAGAAGCAGACGCCATTAAAGTTTGTGAAAACTGGCAGTCCCAAAGTGAATTTCTATACCAGACTGCCATACAGAAATTATTAGTTTAAAAAACGCGGCACATAAAAGCCGCGTTTTAATTTATCTTCTTCCCGTTGGTTCAATTCTTCTCTCTCTTATATATTCATCTATCTTTTTTCGACTGACTCCGGTTGCCTGAGAAATCTGCAACGCTGTACTCGGTCCGTGTTCATCAATGTACTTCTTTACTTTGCCAAACTGAGTCAAATATTCCCAACCGCATTCGATGCACACATATACACCACGCCTTTGAAACTGCATGGCTCCCTGACATTCTTGACATCTCAGAATACCCGGCTCCTGCACCAAAGTTTCAAAACGTTCCTCTGTATTCATACATAACTCCTTTCCAGCTTGTCTCTTTGTATTTTGTATCAGCCCACACCAGTGCTTCCCATCTCAAGATATTTCAAATAAGCACCATAGGTCATGGTAATCGTACTCTCACCCGTACCAATCGCCACCGTGACTTTTTCCAAGTCCGCGCTGGTGGCAGCTTTTGCTTCCACTGTATTCGTGGTACTCTCCTTCGTTTCCGTAGTAGCTCCGGCAGAAGCTCCGCTCCCCACTGTGCTATCCTGAGAGCTGGTCGCAACCTTCTTATCCGGTACAGTCACTCCTTCTTCCATATATTTCTTAATCTTTTTTACATAATTTTGTGTTTCTTTATAGGGTGGCACACCGCCATACTTCTTTACAGCACCACTGCCTGCATTGTACGCTGCCGCAGCCAGTGTGTAATCCCCATTGAATTTTTTCAAATGCGCCTTTAACAGTTTTGCCGCTCCCATGATGTTCTGTTCTGCATCAAAGGGGTCTTTGATTCCCAGCCCCTTCTGTTCTTCCGGCATCACCTGCATAATCCCCTGCGCCCCCGCTGAGGAAACACACTTTGTATTAAAGTCAGATTCCGCCTTCGCCACGGCCACAAGGAAATCATAGGATACGTCATATTTCTGTGCTGCACGCTCAAAAATATCCTGTAACGTGGTCTCTCCACTCTTGGAAGAGGATATCGTCCTGCTTTTGGATACAGATGACGTCTTCACTGCCGTCTCTGTCTCCGTCTTTTCTGTCTGTGCCTCCGATGAGGCATAAACCTCATTTTCTTTGTCCAATATCTTCTGAAAAGGAGTAATGGTCGTTTTCTTTTTCTGCACCACAGACGTCGACTCAGTCTGCGCTGTTGCAGTCACATCATGAATCATCATTGTTGACATATCTATTCTCCTTTCCTACTTTTTCTTTCTTTATTATAGCGGAGCGCGGGAGAGAAATCAAGGGGGGGGTAGTTGTTTTTGGTTTCCCATTAAAATACTGGATTTCCGAAAACACCTAGGAAAATATTTTATACACCACCGTTTTATTACAACTAGGAAAGTAGCAACTAGAGAGGAGTTGTCCTTTTTGAAGCACATAGCCAATTCCCGTCGTAAATTTCAGATACGGAATGAGAGCATGTCGACGTTGCACAAGTTGTCTGAAATAAAAATCGGTTATTGCACATAGTGCTGAAAAAAGACCCGTGAAGAGAATGTGCTTGCACATTTTATCTTCACTGTCTTTTTTCACTGCTGCCTGTCAGCAGAATAACCGATTTTTATTGAGTTTTGTGCAACAAGACGTCTTTGCTCTCATTCCGTATCGAAATTTACAGGAAATTGGCTCTCTGTGCAAAAAAAGGACAACTCCTCTCTGTTTTACCGGTACTTCTCAAGAAATTCATCCATCTTCTGCATGGATTCCTTCAACACAGGAATCTCCGGCAGATAGACGATTCGGAAATGATCCGGTTCTGCCCAGTTGAAGCCGCCGCCATGCACAAGCATAACGTGTTTCTCCCGAAGGAAATCCAACACAAACTG
>JALENH010000201.1 GCA_022767895.1 Eubacterium sp. | reverse complement strand
AATCAGCTGAATACACTGACGCAGAGAATTGCTGATGCTGGTATCCTTGGCACGCTTGTCATAAGAGGAAAGTGTCAGAATACTTCGGGTCATGGAGTTCATGACGTCTTCCGAAGGTGCTTTCATAATGACATCACGGGTAAAATTGGTTGGCAGTGTCCGGCACTCACCCATGATTTTTTTGAATTCCGCCTCTTCCTCTTCCGTAGGCAGGTCTCCCATCAGAAGAAGATAAGCAATTTTTTCAAAACCAAATTCATTCTCTCCGAGACTGTCAATCAACTCTTCCACACGATATCCCCGGTACCACAGTTCTCCATCGCAGGAAACCTTCTGATTCTCGACAATTTTTGACGATACAATTTTGGATATATTAGTCAGTCCGGTAAGGACACCTCTTCCATTTTCATCCCGCAAACCGCGGTTTACCCCATATTCTTCATATAAACGTGGTGCGATATTGTCATTTCTCACACAAACGCTCTCCAGTTTTCCGGCATATTCATTCATTTTCTCTAGTTTCATTTTTGTCCACCTCCAGCTTTTCCATCTCACTACTCATAACAGTTTCCAACTGTTTCATCAATTGAAGAAGTTGGATTAGATTTTCTTTTCCAAATTTTTCAAACACTTTCCCATAGTATTGCTTTAGTAGATTTTCCTGTTCCTTCAGCAGTTTGCGACCACTGTCTGTGATGGTCACATATGTCCCTTCACTTCCATTGCCGTCGTGAGACCAGAGTACATATCCCATATCACGCAACTTTTCAATTATTCTCGAAGTCTGGCGCATGGTCATCTGCAGTTTCACCGACAAATCTTTCAAATACGTACGCCCTGAATAAATATCCGATGCTTCTTCCTCCGAAACGATATAATGCAGTGCAATATATTCGGGAATGCTCATTTTCATAAAAAAGTCTTTTATGTGCTCTCTGTTGAACAAATACCTCTGATAGGTCAGTTCGTGAGATAATTTCGTAACATCTGTATTATCTGCCATTTCATTTCCTCCTATGCTTCTGCTCATATACTTTTCCATCTGACAAATCAGGGAAAGCAACGGAAATTATCCTTGCTCTCACTTTTGTCAGCACTCTTCCTTATAGAGTGCTAATGATTTAAAAACTATTATAGCACAACAAAAGGATATGTCAACCGACATATCCCCTTTCCACCATTTTATCCATATTCATTGGTTGTCTCTCTCCTTCTCGGGAATGGTACTGACATGAACATCCAGCTGGTTATAGGGAATCACAATGCCATTCTCATCCATCTTCGTCTTGATTTCCTCCAGCATCCCCCAGCGGGTATCCCAGTAATCTTCGGGCCGAACCCACATTTGAAGCAGCATGGTGACAGAACTCTCCGCCAGCTCTGACACAACCACTTTCACCGGCATGTCCGGCAGACGTGTCGTCTGATGGTCAGCAATTTGCTGAAGGATATCTCTTACCTTTGCAATAGAACTATCATATCCAATGCCAATTTTAATATCAATTCGTCTTTTGTCTTCCTTTGTGACATTGATAATATTGGAATCCGCCAATTTCCCGTTGGGAAGAATCACGGCCCGGTTGTCAATCGTGGCTAACGTTGTGTAAACAACATCAATCTTTTTGACCGTTCCTTCCACATCGCCAACAATAATATAATCATCCACGCAAAATGGTTTCATCATCAAAATCAGAACACCGCCGGCAAAATTGGCGAGACTTCCCTGCAGTGCCAGGCCGATGGCAAGCCCTGCCGAACCAAGGATTGCCACCACCGAACTGGTTGCAAAGCCCAGAATCTGTGCCACAACAACAATCAAAATGACATAGAAAACAACTTTGTTCGCGGACAGGCAGAATGAAATGACACCGGCTTCCACTTCCCGCTTTTCCATGGAACGCCGAATCATCTTCAACAACTTTTTGATTACTTTTGAGCCGATAAAAAATACCAGCAGTCCGATTGCGACGGAAAGCACAAACTCCATTCCCCGGGGAATCAGCTGTTTCAAAAAGCTATTCAGCTCTTGCATTGTTTCAACCTGCCTTTCTGTCAACTCTTATTTTTCTTTTTTCTTGCGTCCCGCCGCAGACGGTGTCTTCGTACAGGAGAAAATCTGAATGGAAAGTGGTGGGAGGCGGCATTCGATGGAATTGGCTCTGCCATCCCAGCGCTGTCTCTTCGACTGCTTCACCCTCGGATTCACAACACCGGTTCCGCCGTACTCTGCGGCATTACTGTTGAAAATTTCTTTATACTTACCGGCAAACGGAACTCCGATTCGGAAATTTTCATGTTCCACCGGTGTAAAATTGCATACAACTAACAACGTTTCATCTTTGCTCTTACGAATAAAGGAAATCACACTATTATCTGCATCCAAGGTGCTAATCCACTCGAATCCTGCTGTCCGGGAATCATCCACATACATTGCCGGATGAGCAAGGTAGAAGGAATTCAACACACTAACATATTGGCGGAGTCTCTCGTGATCGGACATCTCCCCATCCACCGGTTCCAGCAGATTCCAGTCCAGCTCACGTTCTTCGGAAAATTCGCGTTCCTGACCAAATTCCTGCCCCATGAAAATGAGTTTCTTGCCCGGATGGGCAGCCATATAACCATAGGTCAGCCGGAGGGAAGCAAATTTATCACTCCGGTCTCCCGGCATCTTCGTATACATGGAACCTTTCATATGAACTACTTCGTCATGGCTGAGTACCAGCATAAACTCTTCCGAATACTGGTAAATCATACTAAAGGTCAGCATACCGTGCCGTCCCTTGCGGAACAGCGGGTCCGTTTTGATATATTCCAGATAATCGTTCATCCAGCCCATATTCCATTTGAGGTCAAAGCCCAGTCCATTGTCTTTCACATCCCCTGTCACCTGCGGCCACGCCGTAGACTCCTCGGCAATGGATAAAGAGCCATCTTTGCGGGCATGAATTTTCTGATTCAGGTTCTGCAAAAATGCAATCGCCTCCAGATTCTCATTACCACCATATATATTGGCAATCCACTGGCCGTCTTCTTTGCCATAGTCCAGATACAGCATGGACGCCACCGCATCCATACGCAGTCCATCCACATGGTACTTCTCCAGCCAGAATAAAGCATTGGCTGTGAGAAAATTTGTAACTTCCGGTCTGCCATAATTGTAAATCAACGTACCCCAGTGTGGATGCTCGCCCTGTCTGGGGTCATGATGCTCATATAGGCAGGTTCCGTCAAACCGGGCAAGGCCATGCTCATCCTTTGGAAAATGTGCCGGCACCCAGTCCAGAATCACGCCAATCCCATGCTGGTGCATCGTGTCCATAAAATACATAAAATCATCCGGCGTTCCATAACGGGAGGTAGGTGCAAAATATCCTGTCACCTGATATCCCCAGGAGCCGTCAAAGGGATGCTCCATCACCGGCATCAACTCCACATGAGTATACCCCATTTCCTCGCAGTAATCGCAGAGCATCGGTGCCATTTCCCGGTAATTATAAAATTCTTTTTCTTCTCCAGCCGGCTTTTTGAAGGCACCCAGTGCCACCTCATAGACAAGCATCGGCTCCTTCTTAGCTTTCCATTTTTTGCGGGCATCCATCCATTTTTTATCATTCCAGTTATACGTCTCGATATCCCATACTACACTGGCCGTTGCCGGACGACGTTCCGCATAATTACCATATGGATCAGCTTTCATGACACGGTGTCCGTCCGCTCCCCAGATTTCGTATTTATACAAATCGCCTGTCCCGACTCCCGGCACAAACAACTCATAAATGCCTGCCGCCTCCAAGTAACGCATAGGATGCTCCACCGCCTGCCAGTCGTTGAAATCCCCCACCACGCTGACGGCTTTCGCATTGGGTGCCCATACAGCAAAGTAAGTTCCCTTCACTCCGTCAATTGTCATGGGGTGAGCCCCCAGTTTCTCATATATGGTACTATGAATTCCATTGGTAAACTGGCTCATGTCCATGGCATCAATTTGTGGTTCCACACCATAAATGTCGATGATTTCCTTCTCTTCTTTCCCCGTCTTTACAAACAAATGATAAGCCGGTATTTTTTTCGCCGGAATCAGCACGGCAAAATACCCGTTCTCATCCATTTTGGTCATCTCATATTCCTTTTTGGTATCCAGATTTTTGACCTTTACAGAATCGGCCTCCCGCTGAAATGCTGTGATAAGCACACGGGATTTTCCTGCCATTCTCGGACCGAGAACCGTCTCCGGTCTGCCGCATTCCGCATATTCCAAAGCCTCGATCTCCGGCCACTGCATTAAATCTTCCAATTTCACTGCCATAATTTCACCTCATTTCTCCGCTTTTTTCGTCCTTATTCATTATACCAGGCTACGATTTCTTCTCCGTCCGCTGTGTATTTTGGTTCTTCCTTCGGCATATATTTTTTCATAATATGCTCCATCGGATAGGTATAAACAAAACCTGTCAATCCCGGCACAAAAATGAAGACCAGAATCACGTTGGTAATCATCCCCAGATAAATCAAACCAACAGCAGCCGCCAAAATCGCCAACAACACAATCGTATGGAGAAAGTGCCGGAACGCACAGTAAAGACTCAGCCGCAATATCTGGGAAAGTCTGGTGCCAAACCGGGATATAATCGGATATACATAGCAACTTATACATAACAAAATAAAAAGAATTGCCAGATATGCTCCAATCAGATAACCTCCCTTGGCATCCGCACTTACATTTACAATTTGAAAATTGAAAAACAGGAGTACTATGAGGATTGCCGTAATCACCCAGACAATGGTTGACTGCAAAAAATTGGTTTTAAAACTGCTCCAGAACTCACGCCACACATAACTGCGGTTGTGACGCAATACTTTTGCGCTCACATAATAAAGGGAGGTAGTCGCAGCCCCGATGGTCACAATAGGAATACAAAAAACAAGATAAATCAGCGTCAGTAATCCCATATCAAAAATCTTACTGAGCGCTCTCATCACACCATTGTCAGAATTCAAAAACTTTTCCATCCGTTCTCTACCTCCTTATATCTCATGGATAAATAATCCACTGCGAAGTTTCGGCTCAAACCAGGTGGATTTTGGCGGCATCAGCAGATTCTGGTCCGCCACATCAAAGAGTTCTGTGATGGATGTGGGATACATGGAAAAGGAAACTTTCATATCACCATCCGCTCTTTTTTCCAACTCGGAAAGTCCGCGAATTCCACCGACAAAATCAATTCTGGCATCCGTTCTCGGATCACCGATGCCCAGCACCGGCCCCAACAGATAATCCTGCAACACCGATACATCCAATCGTCCAACAGCATCCTTATCTTCAAACAAACTCCGCTTTGCCGTCAGCTTGTACCACTGCTTGTCCAGATACATGCCAAAGGTTCCTTTCACTTCCGGTTTCACCGGTTCGCCCATTTCTTCCAATTCAAAGTTCTCCCGGATTTTCTCGAAAAAGGAATCCTTATCCAAACCATTCAGATCCTTCACCGTGCGATTGTAATCCATAATCATCAACTGGTCATGTGGGAAAAGCACGGAAAGGAAATAGTTGTATTCCTCCGTTCCATCGAAATCCGGATTCTCCTGACGGCGTTTCAGTCCCACCTTCACGGCAGAAGCAGCACGGTGATGCCCATCTGCAATATAGATTTCATTGATTTTTTCAAATGCCCCCTGAATCTTCACGACATCCCCGGCATCTGCAATTTTCCAGACTCTGTGAACAATTCCATCCACAGCAGTAAAATCATAGAGTGGTGTTCCTTTCTTAACCTTGTCCACAATTTCGTTAATCACTTTTTCTGAGCGATAGGCAAGGAAAATGGGACCGGTCTGGGCACTACATGTGTCCACATGGGTAATCCGGTCAACCTCTTTATCCGCTCTTGTATTCTCATGTTTCTTAATGACCTGATTCACATAATCATCGACAGAAGCACAGGC
>JALENH010000183.1 GCA_022767895.1 Eubacterium sp. | reverse complement strand
CCGTAAACTATCCTTTTCCTTGCGTTGGCTCCTGTCTGCACGGTAAAGATACGGACCAAATTGGCTGTGTTTTCAAATTGGTACGTAAATTTTAGAGCCGCTACGTTGATTTACGGACTAGATTATTTAACTTTAGTCACTCGTCCGTAATGGTTTTTGATTCTATAAAGGGCATAACCGCCTAAATTAGGATAATTGTCTATCTAGTCCGTAAAACGAGTTTTCGCATTACGGACCTATCTAACCTTTTCATGCATTTTGCACGTAACACTTCACAAATAGCGTCGAGAATTACGGCTTACTTGGCTTACTTTTCAAATTGGTCCGTAAATGGCTCTTTCGTCACCACCGATTTTACGGACTAATTTCAACATTCAACGCTTAGAGCCGTGCCGCACTTCGGAAAGCCCATGGGCTTTCCTCACTGCAATGCGAACTTCGTTCGCTATGCATTCGCCCTATATTGAAAGGAAACGATTGTTCCCCCTGTGCAAGCACAGAAAACAATCGTTTCCTTCCAATGCACGGCTCGGTGCTTTAGCATATCTCCGCGCCGGCTGGCATATTTTTGTCCGGAGTCATGAGGGCAAGGTTGCCGTCAGCGTCCTCTGCGCAGAGCAGCATACCTTCTGAAAGTACTCCTGCCAATTTGGCTGGTTTCAAGTTTACAAGAACCATCACCTTTTTGCCCACCATATCTTCCGGTGAATAGTATTTTTTAATTCCTGATACAATCTGTTTTACTTCGCTGCCAATCTTCACCTGGCTGCAAAGCAGCTTCTTGGATTTCGGAACTTCTTCACAGGCAATAATCTCACCAACCTGGAACTGCATTTTCATAAAATCGTCAAACGCAATCTCTGGTTTTGCCTCTATATCAATTCCGTCGGCTTCTTCCGTTTCCGACTCGCCGGATTCTGCCTTTGCTTCTGCAATCTGTTTCTGTTTAATCTCCTCTGCCTTGGCAAGTACCTCTTTCGGGTCCAGCCGCATAAAGAGAATCTCCGGTTTGTCAGTCACTTTTGTTCCCGAAACATATTTTCCAAACGTATCCATCTCATCGACACCGCGCTTTTCTGCATTCAGCTGTGCCAGAATTTTCTCCGTCGTCTCCGGCATAAACGGCTCCAGCAGGCTGGCTCCGATGGTAATACTCTCCACCAGATTGTAGAGAACAGTGGAAAGACGGTCTTTTTTCGCCTCGTCCTTGCCAAGTACCCATGGTTCTGTCTCGTCGATATATTTATTGCAGCGCTTGAAGAGACTGAACACCTCTGTAATGGCATCCGCCACACGCAGCTTGTCCATTTTCTCCTCCACCGCTTTCGGAACAGCCAGTACAGTGGCCTTCAAATCGGCGTCAACCGGCTCTTCTACGCCCTTGTCCTCCAACACACCGCCGAGATACTTGTTGCTCATGGAAATGGTACGGTTCACAAGGTTGCCAAGCACATTGGCAAGGTCTGAATTCATCCGCTCCACCATCAGCTCCCAGCTAACCACGCCGTCACTCTCAAACGGCATCTCATGAAGTACAAAATAGCGCACCGCATCCACGCCGAAAATATCTACCAGATCATCCGCATAGATGACATTTCCTTTACTCTTACTCATTTTTCCGTCGCCCTGCAACAGCCACGGATGTCCAAAGACCTGCTTCGGCAGTGGAAGATCCAGTGCCATCAGCATAATCGGCCAGTAAATCGTATGGAAACGAAGAATATCCTTTCCAATCAGGTGCAAATCCGCCGGCCAGAACTTTTCATATTTATTCTCACCGTCGATGAGTGTATGATCTCCATCCAAATCAAACCCAAGACCTGTCACATAGTTGCTCAACGCATCAATCCACACATATACCACATGTCCCGGATCAAAATCCACCGGAATTCCCCATTTGAAACTGGTACGGGATACGCAGAGATCCTGCAGACCCGGCTTCAGGAAATTGTTCACCATCTCATTTTTACGGGACTCCGGCTGAATAAACTCCGGATGCGTCTCGATGTGCTTCGTCAGGCGGTCCTGATATTTACTCAGCTTCAGGAAATAAGCTTCCTCCTTCGCCGGCTGGCACTCTCTGCCACAATCCGGACATTTACCATCCACCAGCTGGGACGACGTGAAGAAGGACTCGCAGGGAGTACAATACATCCCTTCATAAAATCCTTTGTATATATCACCCTGGTCATAAAGTTTTTTGAAAATCTTCTGTACCTGCAATTCGTGATCCGAATCCGTTGTGCGGATAAATTTGTCATAGGATGTGTTCATCAAATCCCAGATTCGTTTGATTTCCGTGGACACTTCATCCACAAACTGCTTTGGTGTAACGCCTTTTTCTTCGGCTTTCAATTCAATCTTTTGTCCATGCTCATCCGTCCCTGTCTGGAAACGGACATCATACCCCCGAAAACGTTTGTAGCGGACGATGGCGTCTGCCAGAACAATCTCATAGGTATTCCCAATATGCGGCTTGCCAGACGTATAGGCAATGGCCGTCGTCAGATAATATGGCTTCTTTTCCATGTGTTCCTCCATTCTGCCGCACTGCGGCTGTTGGCTATCTTCCTATTTTATGGAAAAATAGGGGAGTTGTCAAGATATGCCCTACTTTTTTCAAAGAATAAATTATTGACCCTCTCTGTAATCCAAATTTCATCGCCTACGACTTCCACTTCATATCCTTCTATCACTTTTTCATCATGGCGCTTCATAATATCATCAAATTCTAACGCTGTCTCTTTCTTTCTGGGAAAACGAATCGCTGTTTCAAAACCATTAAGAAATTTTAGTCCGGATATTCCCGCAATTTCTTTCCACTCATCTTGTGTATAAAACTTGATATGTCCATCTTTTTTCATCTGCATATATTCATCCACAAAATGTTCTGTATCATCATCGTTCGGTGCCGGGTCGGACAAGAAAAAGACACCGCCTTTTTTCAACACTCTATGGATTTCGGAAAATGTATCTTTTATGGCTGGGAAATGGTGCAAAGCATATCTGGTAATCACGATATCAAAAGAATTGTCTTCAAAAGGAAACGTAATCCCATCATAATTTACAAAATGCAGGTTTGTAAGTCCTTCTAATTCCGCCCTTTCCCGGTTTTTCTCCAATGTCTCTTCTACAATATCAAGACCTACTATTTCTACCTGTTTGTATCTTTCTGCAAACGGGAAAGATAAATAACCTGTTCCCGTCCCCAAATCCAGGATTTTCATTCCCTGTCTCACTTTTATATGATTTAAAATCAAATTCAAATGCTTTTCATCCCTGGTCTGTTTATTATAAAATGAACCGGAACGAAAACTTTCTTCAAAACACTTTTTCGTTTTTTCTATACTTTCCCTCTTATTCATGTCCGTTTTTTCTCCTTAACTAACTATAAATCAAGCAATTCATACAAGTTCCCAATACAACCAGTCTTCGATTTTGTCCGGTCTATCTGTATAAATTTGCAGTTCGCATTGGTCGCTGTTTTCCTGTCTTTTTCTTCATCTCCAATAAATACCAATTCCGTAATGGGAACACCATATCGTTCTGCAATCATTTCCAGTCCTCTGCAATTTGGTTTTCGATATCCCGCAACAGAAGAGGAAACATAATAATCAAAACAATCTAATAATTCCGAAATATCCCTCTTGAAAATTTCATCCGGCATTGCATTGGGTAGATCCGTAAGTGTGGCAATGATGTATCCCTTTTCCTTTAACTTTTGCAACACATCAATAGAATCAGAATATATTTCTGCTTTCAGTTTCAACCCATCCCAAAATGTTTCTATACAGTTTTGAATCGTTGTCGTTACACACCAATGTTCCAACACTTTAGTAAAAATGAATTCCGCTGAATATTCAATTTCCCTGCCACTCAGTCTGGGATTAAACTCCGCTAACATCTGAACCGACTTTTCGATTGCTTCCTCCGTAGCATTATCATCATACTTCTGATGGATTGCTTCAAAGCCAGTTTTATAAAAGTCCACCCATGAATCAGGCATCCCCTTATATTGCATCAGGGTGCCGCCCAAATCAAAAACCACTACCTTCACAAAACACCTCCCCATCAAAATTCACATTAAGTATACCATACGAATCCAGGAAAAGAAAGTTGTCGTTTTACGCCCTTGACATATCACATGTCAGAATATATAATTTAGATATATTTCTGGAAAGCAATGGTTCCAACCTAGCATCAATCTTCTAACATTTTCACCGAAACAACTCTTGCTTTATTCCAAAAAAACACATGACATAAAAAACCGGGCAGGAGTTACGTACATAGAATGACACTTTTCTCCTGTCTCACCGTGGAACACATTCCACAGGAAAGGAGGATGTATGAACAACACAATTTTTCAAGACCTTCCCAAAAAGATGAACCTCATCAGCGATTTATTCTCACGCGTCGTGTTCAGTGACCGAGGGGCCTGTCAGGATTTGGTTCGGATTATTCTGGGGGAAGAGTTTACCGTAACCGGCGTGACACCACAGTATGATATTTCCAATCTGCATTTCCGCAGTGTTGTACTGGATATTGTCGCCGAGACAGAGGACAACAGACCAATCCACGTTGAATTTCAAATTGAAAATGATGACGACCATCTGCGGCGCGTCCGATACTGCAACGGCAGTATGGATACCCACATTTTAAAGAAGGGGCAGAAATTCCGGGAGCTGCCGGATATATATCACATTTTTATTACCATGAGTGATTTTATTGGCGGCGGACGCACAATCTATGAGGTATTCCGCACAGTGCGTGAGGCGGACGGGCAAATAAATACTCAGTATCCTATGGACAATGGCGTCCATGAAATATACATCAATCTGGAGATTCCCCTCGGAGACGACAGCGAGTTGGAATATTTACTTCGCTACATAAAAGAAACGACAATTGAAAACGAGGATTCCCGTTTTCCACATATCATAAGCAGCGTAAACGCCTGTAGAAAGGAAGGATGCAATATGAAATACTACAATTCACATGAATTTTTTGAGGAAGGCAGAAAAGAAGGACGCGAAGATGGATTACGCGAAGGGAAAAATTCCATTATCCGCAAAATGCTTTCCATGAACCAGCCACTGGAGTTTATCAGTCAGTGCACAGACAAACCTGTTAGTTATATCCAACAGATTGCACAGGAAGAACCAATGATTGTTCGGGAAAATTCGGATTATCATGTGTCGGAGAAATAACTCGGAAAATCAGGCAGAAGGTAGGAACCCCAAAGCGTGTACTCTCCTGCCTGATTCATCCATTTATTCCTTATTATCATCCTTCTGTTTCACCTTCACCTGATCTATGACAAGTTTATCCCGCTCTTTGTCATAGCGGAAATCGGTAGTTACTTTTCCAATATCATAAATAGTTGACGCCAGGCTTCCATAGAGTATATTTGAAAATAATCTCATGACATACTTATTGTTACATTCGACAAATTTCATATCAAATTCCAGAACTCCTGGCGCACGCGAATTATCCTTTGTGATTTTTTTGATTCCTTTTCTGTATATCCGGCATCTAATAAGGAGACTGTCTCCTGAAAGCCCTTTTCCCTACAACACAAAGAAATTTGATAGTTATCCACCAATTTCGCTTCTAACTTTTCCCGCTGCTCATCTTCCGTTGAATAAATCGTTATCAGCTTGTTCTTCTGAGTATCAAATCGATAGCACTCTGCGCGCATAAATCCATGACTATAATAATTGGTTAATAATATCTCATCTAAACCATCCCCCGTAACATCTTTTGACTGAAGGATTCCGCTTTGATGTATTTTTATAACCGAGGTTTCTGTTACATAACTTTTCTTATTTGCATAATCTAAGACCACAACATAAGAATCCAATTCATCGTCTTCGCCCCATTGTCCTTGGACTTGAAGAATCAGACAGTTTCCTTTCCTGTCATATTTTCTTTCTTCTCCTTCTTCTCCTTCTGCTTCCAAATCATTAATATGCGCAACAGATGCATCTTTCGTCTGCACGCTTCCCACTGTATACCCCCAGATTTGCACAGGCTTCTTTATCCCTGCAAAGGAAAAATCGGCAATGTGATACTTTTCGCATTCCTCATCTGTGAGATTAACCCAAAAAATCGGAGAGGGAAAAGAAATTTGCACGGAATCCCCTGCTGTTTTCGGGTCTGGTATCGACACATGATCTGCACCATAAACAATGTTTAACGTAACACCTTTTTCTT
>JALENH010000159.1 GCA_022767895.1 Eubacterium sp. | reverse complement strand
CAAAGGCGGCGGACAAGGTGGTGACGCTTAATGGCCAAAAAGAAACGGGAAGAAGATCAAGGTGGCGGAGGCGGAGGCTGGATCAACACATTTGCGGATTTGATGAACCTGCTACTCTGTTTCTTCGTCCTTTTGTTTTCTATGTCTACGGTGGATGCTGATAAATACGAACAGCTGGTTACCTCCATGACAGAGAGCATTAATATATTTCAAGGTGGCGGTTCTGCCATTGGCGAGGGTGCGTTTGTATCCAGTGGGACAGATCAGTTGGTCTCTATCTCTGAATATTTCAATGAATATGAGAATTCGGGAGAGGATAGCCAGAAGACAGAGGACCAGAAGGATCAGGACAATGGAAACCAGAACCAGCAGGGGAATCAGTCCACGGGGGATAAACCCTTAGATGATCAGGCGAAGGCAGAAGAAGAATTCCGGGCCAAACAGGAAGCGGAGGAGAAAGAAAAGGCAGAACAGCTTTATGAGCAGCTTGCCGAGAATGCCAGTCAGCAGGATATCGAGGATCTGATAAATATCAATAAGGACAAAAAGAATCAGTTTGTTCAGATTTCCCTGAATGGTGCGCTTCTTTTTGAATCCGGTGATGTTGAGATAAAGAAAAATATGATGCCTCTTATGAGCAAGGTGGGCGACATTCTGAAGCGGTATGCAGACCACCGAATTAAAATTGAGGGGCATACAGATGATGTGCCGATTTCCGGAAAGTATAAAAATAATATGATGCTTTCTACGGCGCGTGCCAATACGGTGTTCGAATATCTGGTGAACAAAAAGAAGATGGATCCGAAGAAATCGGAGATTGAAATCTCCGGCATGGGGGAATATGACCCGGTGGCGACGAATAGAACCAGCAAGGGGAGAGCACAAAATCGTCGTGTTGAAATTAAGATTTATACAAGTAAGTAAGTGCATGTTCAGGAGGGAAGATAGATGAAGAAAAATATATTGACAATTGTGATTATGGCAGCTACGCTGATTAATGTTATTTTGTCGGCCGTTCTAGTCTTTTCTGTGATGCCGGCTATGAATAAGACAAGTAATCTGGTGGATAAAGTGGCTTCTGTAATTGATTTGGAGATTGAAGATGCCAATGCGGAGGAGCAGGAGTACACCATTGATGATTTGGTGGCATATACCAAGACTTACGATGCAACGGTGAATATTAATCTGAAGAAAGAAGCCGGAGACGACACCAATCATTATGCCCAGCTGTCTGGATTTACTTTGTCTTTTAATACAAAGGCGGAGGACTACAGCGAGATTAGTGAATCAATCCAGGGTAATGATGTCTACGTGGATGATATTGTAAAGGAAACAATTTCCAGTTATTCGGCATCTTCTATTGACTTGGTGAAAGTAAGGGCTGAGATTGTTAAGAAAATACAGGAAAAATACAATACAAAAGCAGTTGTAGAGATTTCCTTGAAAGATCCGCTGATTGCTTAAATCAAAACATTGTAAAAAAATACTTTAGTTTATTCCTTAAGTATGGTATAATAAATCGGTAATGTGAGAATCGAGGTGAGAATATATGGGTGACGTTTTGTCGCAAAACGAAATAGACAATTTGTTATCGGCTCTCAGCAGTGGTGAATTTGACCCGAATGAAGCGGGAGATGTTGAAGATAAACAGGTTAAGGACTATGATTTTGCGAGACCATCCAAATTCACGAAGGAACATTTACGTACACTGGTATTTATTTTTGAACACTATGCCAGATTGCTGTCCACGAATCTGCCTGTTTATCTGCGCAAGAATGTGCAGGTGGAAGTGATGCACTCAGAGGCGGCTACCTATCAGGAGTTTTCGAATTCCCTTTCGAACCCGGTTCTTCTTGGTGTAATTAATTTTGCACCATTGGAAGGTAATATTATCATGGAAATGTCTACCGGATTGGGCTATACAATTGTGGATCGTATGCTTGGTGGTGGAGGACAGCCACTGGAGAAGAACCGTGAGTTTACCGAGATTGAATTGACGATTATTGAGCGCATTATGGTAGTGTGTACCAATCTTTTGGTGGAACCATGGCAGACTGTGCAGCAGTTGGAACCTATGTTGGAAAGGATTGAGACCAATTCTCAGTTCGCCCAGTTTGTTACGCCGAATGAGATGACGTCGATTATCACGATGAGCATCAAAGTTGGTGATGTCGAGGGTTTGATGAATATTTGTATTCCTTTTGCAGTTTTGGAACCGGTTATCGATAAAGTGAATACGAAATACTGGTATTCCACATCGACAGAGACTGAGAACGGAGCATACCGTGATTATTTAGAGGAATCCCTCCAAAGGGCACATGTTCCGGTTCGGGCTATTATGGGCCGGAGTGCTATCTCGGTCAATGATTTTATTCATCTACAGCCGGGAGATATTATCAAGGTTAATACGAAACTGGAAGATGAGTTGGATGTGTACGTTGGCAATATCAAGAAATTTTCTGCTATTCCGGGAGCCTATGAAGACTCCTATGCAGTAAAAATAAAATCAATCTATAGAGAGGAGTAATGCAATGGACGGAATGTTATCGCAGGAAGAAATAAATGCGTTATTAGGCAGCATGGAAGCGGAAGCCAGTTCAGAAGATTCGACAACTGATAGTGTGCAGCCATCCACAGCTGTTTCGGATTCCGAGAAGCTGACTCCGGAAGAAACAGATGCACTGGGCGAGATTGCGAATATCAGCATGGGGACAGCGGCGACAACGCTTTCCATTCTGGTAAACAATCGTGTTGATATTACGACGCCTACCGTTTCCTATACGACTCTGGAAGAATTATCGCAGCTAAATGAAGCACCAGTGGTGTTTATATATATTTCGTATAAGGCAGGTCTGCGAGGAAAGAATGTTTTAGTCCTAAAAGAGCAGGATGTTAAAGTAATTACGGATTTGATGATGGGTGGCGATGGTACCAATATTGATGATACCGAGCTGAATGATCTGCATTTGAGTGCTATTTGTGAGGCTATGAATCAGATGATGGGATCGGCAGCGACTTCTATGTCATCCATGATTAATGAGATGGTTGATATTAGTCCGCCAACAGCTACTCGTGTGGATTTTGGCGAAGGGCTGGATGGAGAAGAGTTACAGGATTTGGCTGGGCAGATGTTTGCTCAGGTGTCCTTCCGAATGGAAATTGGAGATCTTGTGGATAGTAGAATTATGCAGTTGTATCCGTTGGAATTTGCAAGATTGATTTATGAGCAGTTTGTTGGTGGGGCGGGAACGACAGAGAATGAACCTAAACCAGAAGCTGCACCATCAGCAGCACCTGTTGAACAGGCTGCTACACCATCGGAACCGGTACCGGCGCCGCAACCTCAAGCTGCACCGGCACCCCAACCACAGATGCAGCCGCAGATGGATATGGGAGCGCAGCAACAATCCATGGCAGCGATGCAGCAAC
>JALENH010000157.1 GCA_022767895.1 Eubacterium sp. | reverse complement strand
ATGTGATTCTTCGGGAATTGAAAGAGAGACTGGACGATGGTATCACGGATTTTTCCGGGACAGACAGTGACGATTTTATGGAGCAGGTTGCTCTTTGTGATGAGAAATTGTTGGAACAATATTTGGAGGAAGGACAGATTTCTCTGGAAAAAGTATCGGAACTGATTGCCGGACGGAAGATTTTTCCGTGCCTGTTTGGCTCCGCCTTAAAATTGGAAGGCGTCGAAGCTTTTCTGAATCTGCTAAAAAAATATATGAGACAACCCGTTTACCGGGAACAATTTGGTGCCCGGGTATTTAAAATTATGCGGGATGAACAGGGAAATCGTCTTACTTATGTGAAAGTGACGGGAGGAACCCTGACAGCCAGGATGGAAGTAGGGGATGCTGCCAGAGGATGGCAGGAAAAGGTAAATCAGATCCGGCTTTATTCCGGCAGTAAGTACGAGCCGGTGGCAGAAGCACCTGCCGGCATGGTTTGTGCTCTTACCGGATTGACCCAGACCTACCCGGGGGAAGGCCTTGGCATGGAAAAGGATGGGGCGGGTCCGGTACTGGAGCCTGTGCTTACTTATCGGGTGGAACTTCCGGAAGGATGTGAGGCGGCAGTTCTCCTTCCCAAACTCCGGGAACTGGAGGAAGAGGAGCCGGCACTTCATATCGTGTGGGATGAAAATCTGCAGGAGATTCATGCCCAGGTCATGGGAGAAGTCCAGATTGAGATGATGCAGCGGTGGATTAAAGACCGCTATGGAATACAAGTAACGTTCGGGACAGGGAATATTGTGTATAAGGAGACAATCTGTCAGCCGGCAGAGGGCGTGGGGCATTTTGAACCATTGCGACATTATGCCGAGGTTCATCTCTGGCTGGAACCCGGAGAGCCGGGAAGTGGATTCCGGATTGACTCCGAATGCAGCGAGGATGAGCTGGACCGGAACTGGCAGCGTCTGATTCTGACTCATCTGATGGAGAAAGAGCACCGTGGGGTGCTGACGGGATCGGGCTTGACGGATGTGAAGGTGACACTGATTGCCGGGAGAGCCCACGCCAAGCACACCGAGGGAGGCGATTTTCGTCAGGCCACTTACCGGGCAGTGAGACAGGGGCTGATGAAGACAGAATCGGTGTTGCTGGAACCGTATTACGAATACCGGTTGGAAATTCCGGAGGCGTCCGTAGGTAGAGCCATGACAGATGTGGAACGGATGGCGGGAACTTTTTCGTTGCAACAGGGGAATTCGAACCAAAAAGAAGCCATGGCGGTATTGACGGGAGAGGCGCCGGTCAGCACCATGAGAGATTATGCCAGAGAAGTTGTTGCCTATACCAAAGGACAGGGGCGTCTGTTCTGCTCTCTGGCGGGGTATCGTCCCTGCCACAATGCGGATGAGGTGATTCAGAGTATGCGCTATGATCCGGAACGGGATGCGGATAATCCTACCGGCTCTGTATTTTGTTCCCATGGATCAGGATTTTATGTGCCGTGGAATGAAGTGCCTCAGTATATGCATATTGACACCAGTAAGTGGAATCGCAATGCGGAACCGGCGGAGAAGCAGAACGAAGAAATGGCAGAGAAGACGAACTCGGAGGAATGGTTGGGAGTAGACGAGATTGATGCCATTTTGGAGAGGAGTACGTCTGCCAACCGCAGACAAGGGCCGGTATCCCACAAAGGGATTTCAGCCAAAAGAATCCGTTCCGTGCAGGAAAAACCGGTGGGACTTTCAAAGCCCCGCAAGAATAAAAATACTGGGGAAAAATATTTGCTGGTGGATGGCTACAATATCATTTTTGCCTGGGAAGAACTGAATACTCTGGCCCAGACGGACGTGGCAGCTGCCAGAGATAAGCTGATGGATATTTTATGCAATTATCAGGGGTATCACAAGTGCGAAGTGATTCTCGTTTTTGATGCCTACCGGGTACAGAATCACAGGACAGAGGTGTTGGATTATCACAATATCCATGTGGTATATACGAAGGAAGCTGAGACGGCGGATCAGTATATTGAGAAATTTGCTCATGAAAACGGGAAAAAGTATCAGATTACCGTGGCAACATCGGATGGTCTGGAGCAGATTATTATACGGGGAGCGGGATGCCGCCTTTTATCGGCCAGAGATTTTGAGAGAGAAGTGAGGCGTACTGAGCAGGAAATTCGGGAACTTTTAATATAATTTTCTGTTGTAAGAAAGCCCTTGTCAGTATATAATAAGAAAAGTATCGTAAGAAAGAACAGAAAGGATGGAAATAAATATGGCAGTTATTGAAATAACAATGGAAAACTATGAGACAGAAGTTCTTCAGTCGGACAAACCGGTCCTTCTGGATTTTTGGGCAGCATGGTGTGGTCCGTGTCAGATGCTTTCACCGGTGGTGGATGCAATCGGCGAAGAGCGGGAAGACATCAAAGTAGGAAAAATCAATGTGGATGCACAACAGGAGTTGGCAATGCAGTTTCGCGTAGTTTCTATCCCGACTTTAGTAGTGATGAAAGATGGTGAGGAGTCAGAACGCTCGGTGGGTGTTGTGTCCAAAGACGAAATTCTGGCGATGCTGTAGACCGGAGGGATGGAAGTGCGTGATATTATAATTGCAGGTGGCGGCACGGCCGGGTTGTCCGCCGCTATTTATGGAGTCCGTGCCGGGAAAACGGTGCTGATTCTGGAAGAAAAATTTTATGGAGGCCAGATTGTCAATTCACCGGAAATTGTAAATTATCCCGGGATTGCAAAAATCTCCGGATATGAGTTCGCGAAAAATCTTTATGATCAGGCTATGGCGCTGGGAGCCGAGTACAAGCAGGCCCGGGTCGTGCAGATTCGGGATGGAGAAGATGGTGGCAAACAGGTGGTGGCTAGAACTTCCGGCGGAGAAGAAACTATTTACGAGGCCCGCGCGGTCATTCTTGCCACCGGAGCGAAGAACAGGCCTCTGGGACTTGACAGAGAGCAGGAGATGGTTGGGGCAGGTGTGTCCTATTGTGCGACCTGCGATGGCATGTTTTTCCGTGAAAAAGAGGTGGCTGTGGCAGGTGGCGGCAACACCGCTTTGGAGGACGCTTTGTTCTTGTCCAACTATTGTAGCAAAGTGTACCTGATTCACCGCCGGGACCAGTTTCGCGGCGAGGACAGGTTGGCAGAGGCACTGCGCCAGAAGGAAAATGTGGAGTTTGTCATGGATTCCGAAGTGACAGAACTCCATGGTGACGGGATGCTTTCGGGGATTTCGGTTCGTCAGGTAAAGACCGGGGAAACGAGGGAAATTCCGGTAAGCGGTTTGTTTGTAGCCATTGGACAGATGCCGGATAACGAAGATTTTCAGGATGTGGTATCCATTGATGGCAAAGGTTACATTGAAGCAGGGGAGGACTGCAAGACCGAGACACCCGGGATTTATACGGCGGGAGACTGCCGGACCAAAGAGGTGCGACAGCTGGCAACTGCGGCAGCAGATGGTGCTGTGGCAGCATTGGCAGCCTGTGAATATATCGGATAAGAAACAAATAATAGGAGGATAAGGGGGGGAAAGCATGTCAGTAAGAAAAAAGCGGATGATTTTTATGGTGGTGGGAGTAATTCTATGTTGTCTGATTGTCTTGTTTCTGGGCGAGAGAGCCATGCGGAGTGACCAGGAAGAATATGCCCGGAAATGTAAATCCTATGAGGGTATATGGAAAAGTAAAAACAGAGATTTTTCACTGGAGGTTCACCGAGTCAGCAGTGGAACACTTTTCTTTTCTCTGAATAATAGGAAAACATTTCAAGAATTCCGTCTGCTTGCCGCACAGGCTGTTGATGATGATATTTACGAATTTTCCTACGGTGTAGAAGCAACCGGATTCGGCAGAATATATGAGATTCGTCCCGGACAGGAAGCGAAGGGGACGATTTCTCTGAGAGAGAATGAAATTTCTATTGATTTTCCGAAAATTCCGGGCAAGGTAAAGGGACTGGAATACAAGGGGAATCTTTCCAAGCAAGGAGATATTCCGAAACAGTCGGTTTGTCATTTGGCGGATTATCTGGGGACAACGAAGAAAGTGTCACAGGAAATAGCGAAATACTGCTCCTTTGGTTATGATGACAGTGGAAAGGTGTGGCGAGTCCATGCGATGTTAGACGAGGAGGGAGAGTATTATACCACAGATATTCATGGAATCGGCATGAATTCCTCGAGTTCCGAATGTGAATACCGGTTGGGGGATATGACTTCCGAGACAGAACTAATCTGGGGAGGCTGCCGCAGAACGTATGAAAATTCCGACTATGTGAGTACGGTGATTACGAATGAATACGGTGTCATTGTGGAATTAGATTGTCAGATTGCCAATCTGCCGGGAACTACCAGACAGGGAGATTTTCTGATGAAGGGAGATACCGCTTACCGTTTTGCGGGGGATTACAGTCAGGGGATTAACATAGATATTCCAAAATACACAAAGCGGATTGCTTCTCATGCTTTTGATGCAGGAGAGCATTGTTACACCTTGAATTCGTCTCGTAAGTATGTAAGGCGTGTTGTTCTTCCCAGTACGATTTTTGTGGAAGAATATGCCTTTGCCAATTGCGGTCCGCTGCACATTTCTCTGGCCAATGGATGGAAAGAAATTCCAAGGAGAGCTTTTGCCCATATGGTATCTTTGGCCACTGCGGAGAAGAAGGGGAAATGGGTAGATGTTGAAATTCCGGCTTCGGTGGAGAAGATTGATGAGGAGGCGTTTGCTCTTGGGGAATCTTCGTCCAAACTGGATAAACTCTGGGCCGGAGGGGCGTCGGAATATAATCCGGTGACAGTGGATGCTTCATCTGCCATGAGACGTGGGATGCGTTATGTTGGAGACAATGCGTTTTGGGGAATTGTGATGACTGAAATGCCGGTGAGGGCTGAGTATTTAGGGAAAAACTATACCTTTTCTGGAGAGAATTCGGTACGAATCCCGGATAAAATAAAAGTGTTGAAAAAGGATTCTTTGTATTTGATGGGATTCTATTTTGATATATATATCCCACAGGGATTGCAGGACATGGAAGATGAAGCGATACGTGGATGCGGTTCATGTAATTTCTATTTGTCTGAAGACAATCTCAATGAGGAGGCTAATCCTTGTTTGAAAGAAAGTAAAGAATATGGGCCGAGGTGGATTCTTTCAGAAGATGGACGAATTTTGTATGTGTCAGCGCGATTGGATTATTCTGATGATGAAACAGACGAACAATCCAGATATTACTATTACGAAGATATCGTGAAACACGATTCACGTTACCAATATGATGGGGAAAAGATGGTTTTGACGATTCCGGAAGGCATTGAGGAGATTCGCAGCATGGCAAATTTTTGTAATTGTGGCAAAATTATTTTCCCTAAATCTTTGAAGAAGCTCCATATTGATCCCCTACGATATTGTGATAATGCAGAGTTTGTGTTTCGAGGAGATATTCCGGAGATTACAGGAAATACAGAGCCATATTTGCGATTGTTTTTGTATCTGGATTCAGAGGCAACAATCAAAGTAAAGAAAGGAAAGAAAAAGGAATTACTCCACGAGTTAATGAAAGGGGAAGAATATAATCAGAAACAAAAAAAGATAATTGGCAGCCATATTACAACATTTTGACAAATAATCGCTTTAGTATATAATACAAACTGATACATATATGAAATGGAGGATTGAGGTAAGTGATGAAACATTTAGTGAAGGGTCTGTTGCTTCTGGCGGTAGCATTGGTTTTATGCCAGGCACCACAGGATTTGGCACAGGCGAAAGTGAAGGTAAAAAAAGTTACAGTAAAGAGCAATTACGGAACGTCAGTTCATGTGGCTGTGGGCAAAAAGGTGAAACTCACCACTACAGTAAAAGTTTCTCCGAATAAATCGGCAAACAAAAAGGTAACCTATAAATCATCCAACAAAAAGATAGCTACGGTGTCTTCTTCCGGCTATGTCAAAGGAGTAAAAACCGGGAAGTGTAAGGTGACCGTTACATCAAAGAAAAACAAAAAAAAGAAAGCCAAAATTACCGTTTATGTTGTAAAGAAGGTGACTTCTGTTTCCATTACAAAACCGAAGAATTCCCTCTATGTGGGAAATAGTGTGACATTGAACGCAACGGTGAAACCGGCAAGCGGCAGCTATAAAAAAGTTACATGGTCATCTTCCAATAAATCGGTGGCTACGGTTTCCAGTGCCGGCGTGGTAAAAGGAATTAAGGCAGGCGATGTTACGATTAAGGCCACTTCTGTGGAGGGAAGTAAAAAGAGCGCAAGTCTGAAAATGACAGTGTTGTCTACCAACAGCGTAAGTATTGCTTCTGTGGAAGTGCTCAGCGAAAATGTAGTTCGTGTTGGCCTGGATAAGGCAAAGACACTGACGGAGAACCAGTTCACGCTGGAAGGAAAGAAATATTCCTACGGTAACTATAGCAGAAAATTTGCGATAGCGCAGCTACGCAATTATGACAACCGGACCTATGATATTACATTAAGTCCGGAATATACGGTGGAGAAGGATTCATATGTGCGGGTAACCATAGCAGATCTGCCCGGGAATGGTGTGAAGTCCATGGAGAGCCAGGCAGTATTTGTCCGTACCAGCAACCCGAAGGAGGAAAAATGGCTGGGACTGGTAGGAGATAAATGGGAGAAAACAGTGAATCTCAGTGATTATGGCTGTGGCAATATTTCCTATCAGGTGACGGGAAGTATTCCCGGAATATCCTGTAAAATTCGTAATAACAGTCTGATATTTTCCGGGGAATTGACAACGGTAACTGTGGGAACCGATATTACCATCAAAGGAACCGATGAACTGGGCAGCACATTTACACAGATAATTCATGTCTATGTTGGGAATGCTAGTACCATAGTGGCAAAAGCGGAGGACATGACAGTGGTAACCGGAACAGAATGGGAAGGAAAAGAGTTTGTCTCCGCAGTTGGCGGAAGTGGCAAATATAGTTTTTCTGCCATCAGTATGCCAAATGGTATCAAGATGAATTCTGAAGATGGAACTTTATCCGGCAAGGTTTCCGGTATTGGGGAGTACAGAGTATGGGTTACGGTGAGCGATGAGGAGAATGCAGAGCGAACCTTCCAGACATACGCTGTGATTAAGGTTGTGGACCAGAAAAAAGTCACGGGTTCCGTTGTGGATACGAAGGGACAGCCGGTGGCAGACGCTGTTGTCACTTGTGTCAACATAAAAGATGGAAGTGAATATACAGCAAAAACGGATGCTGCAGGCGCTTATATTTTGTATGTAGGAGAAGGGTCATATGATATAACAGCAGCATTTGCAGAAAAGACCGATACCGTGTATAATATTGCTGTAGGTTCCGGTGGAAGACAAATCAGTTTCAGGCTGGAGACAGACTGAGAAAGGGTAGAAAAGAATGTTAGAAAGAATCGTATTGGAATGTTATGGGAGGAAAGTTAGTGAGTGTAGTGAAGCAGAGTTGTATCATGCACTCCTAACGCTGGTACAGCGAAAAGCGCAGGGAAAGGAAAGTAAGGGAAAGAAAAAGAAATTGTATTACATTTCCGCGGAGTTTCTGATTGGGAAGCTGTTAAGCAACAATCTGATCAATCTGGGAATTTATGAGGAAGTGAAGGAAGAACTGGAGAAGGCCGGTAAAAGTTTGGCGGCACTGGAAGAGTATGAACCGGAGCCATCCCTCGGGAATGGTGGACTGGGGCGCCTGGCTGCCTGCTTTTTGGATTCCATCGCCACCCTCGGACTGCCGGGTGATGGTGTGGGACTGAACTATCATTATGGACTGTTTCGTCAGGAATTCAGGAAAAGGATTCAGTATGAGCAACCGAATCCATGGATGGAAAAGGACAGCTGGCTGCTGAAGAGCGAGCGTCGGTTCCAGGTTTCCTTTGGGCGGTTTGATGTCGAGGCTACTATGTATGATATTCTGGTGACAGGCTATGACAATATCACCAATCGTCTGCATTTATTTGACTTGGATTCCGTGGATGAATCCATAGTGGGAAAAGGAATTGATTTTGATAAGAACGATATTAAGAAGAATCTGACGCTGTTTCTGTATCCGGATGACAGTGATGACAAAGGCCGTCTGCTCCGGGTATATCAACAGTATTTTATGGTGAGCTGCGGTGCTCAGTTGATTTTGGCAGAGGCGAAAGAACGTGGCAGCAATCTGCATGATTTGGCGGATTATGTTGCTGTTCAGATTAATGACACGCATCCGTCCATGGTGATTCCGGAACTGATTCGTCTTTTGACAGATGAGGGGATTTCCTTTGAAGAGGCGGTGCAGATTGTGACCAATACCTGTGCGTATACCAATCACACGATTTTGGCAGAGGCATTGGAGAAGTGGCCACTTGCTTTTATCAAGGAGGTGGCTCCGGCGATTGTGCCAATTATCAAAAAGCTGGACGAGATAGTAAAAGAACGATATACGGATGAAAAGGTGGCAATTATTGATAAGGATGACCGTGTTCACATGGCACATATGGATATCCATTTTGGACACAGTGTAAATGGAGTTGCTCATCTTCACACCGAGATTTTGAAAAACAGTGAACTGAATGATTTCTATCAGCTTTATCCTGAAAAGTTTAACAATAAAACCAACGGTATTACGTTCCGCCGCTGGTTGCTTCACTGCAATCCGGCACTGACGCAGTTATTGGAGGAAACCATTGGTGACGGATTTAAAAAGGATGCCGGTGAATTGGAAAAACTGACGGCATACAAGGAGGATGAGAAGGTTCTCAACCGTCTTGTGGCAATTAAGAAAGAGAATAAGGAAAAGCTGGCTTCTTATCTTGAAGAAACCCAGGGAATCCGCCTGCTTCCGGAGGCGATTTATGATATACAGATTAAGCGGCTTCATGAGTACAAGAGGCAGCAGCTCAATGCGTTGTATGCCATTCATAAATATAGGGAGATTAAATCGGGCAAAATTCCGAAACGTCCGATTGTGATGATTTTTGGAGCCAAGGCAGCACCGGCTTATACCATTGCAAAAGATATTATTCATTTGATTCTCTGCCTGCAACGTCTCATTGAAAAGGACAGAGAAGTCCGGAAATATCTTCAGGTAGTCATGGTGGAAAACTACAATGTGACGAAAGCGGAAAAACTGATTCCGGCCTGTGATATATCCGAGCAGATTTCTCTTGCATCCAAAGAGGCAAGTGGTACCGGCAATATGAAGTTTATGTTGAATGGTGCTGTGACTCTGGGAACCGAGGATGGTGCCAATGTGGAGATTCACGAGCTGGTAGGTGATGATAATATTTATGTTTTCGGTGAAGACAGTGATACGGTCATTGCCCGCTATGAACGTGGCGATTACTGCTCGAAAGATTATTATGAGAAGAATCCGGATCTGAAGGAAGCAGTTGACTTTATTGTCAGCAAAAAGATGCTTCGTATCGGAAACAAAGAAATGCTTACCAGATTGTACAACGAATTGTTGAATAAAGACTGGTTTATGACGTTCCCGGATTATCCGGCGTATGTGGAGGCGAAGGAGAGGGCCTATGCCGATTATGAAGATACGAAGGCCTGGGCGCAGAAAATGCTTGTGAACATTGCCAAGGCAGGATTTTTCTCTTCGGACCGTACGATTGAACAGTATAATCATGATATCTGGCATTTGTCTTAGCCGATTAATTTGGCAATGTCCAGATAGCCCCAGCCCTGGCGGTCATGGGGAAGATGGAGATCCGTGCTGGAATTTTTCAGCCGGATCTTTACTTCTCTGGGGGACATGGAAGGGTACCGGCTCAGAAGGAGTGCGACGGCTCCGCTGACGATGGGAGTAGACATGGAAGTGCCACTTTTGGTAGAATAATAAAATCCCTTCCCTTTTGAGGGAGGACAGCAACTGACAATATGGGAACCGGGCGCAACGACGTCCGGTTTTTTGATGCAGGAAAAGGTAGGACCGGAACCTGAGTGGGATGGCTTTTCCTGGTTGGTCCTCATGTCCCGGTCATAGGAACCAACGGTTATGATTTTCCTTGAGTTACCGGGAGCACTGATGGTATGTGGCCCCGGCCCCTGATTACCGGCTGCGGCAATGACGACGATGCCGGCATCCCACAATTGGTTGACTTTGCGTACAAAGGAACAGTCTTCCGGATACGCCCCCTGGTCATTGGTTCCGATTGAGATATTGACGATGCGGATGCGGAGCCGTTCCTGGTTCCGAAGAATCCACTGGAGTCCGTTCATAATATCGTGTATGGTGCCATTGCCTTTGTGATTCAATACTTTTACGCCGATGAGATCCGCCTGGGGCGCAATTCCCTGAAACGCGCCTCGGGAGAGAGAACCATCTCCAGCGGCGATGCCTGCCACATGGCTCCCGTGTCCATTGTCGTCATAGGGCTTCGATTTTTGATACAGGGCATCATACCATCCTGTGATACGGGAATGGTAATCCGGATGTGTGGTCAGTCCGGTATCGACGATGGCGATTCCGATTCTTTGTCCGAGAATTCCTTTCTGATGTGCTGCTAATGCATGTACAGCGGGGCGAACTTTGTTCATGGCAGAATTTCCCTCCTCTTTTTGGTGTAGTATTTATTTTATGAGGTTCCCGGAAAAATGTTCTCTCGCATGGACGCTCCCGCTTGACAAAAACGTCGGTAAGGGAATCATTTTCCGGGATATGAGATTTAAGGGTTGACCGATGGTCATTTTTGTGATACACTACATACAGTAAAAGTGACTAATGGTCATTTTTGATAATTTTTATCAATAACAGGAGGCGTACACGATGGTAATTAAGTTTGGAAAGTGGATCACCAGACATAAGGCCCTGGTATTGATTCTGGCATTTCTTTTAATGGTGCCGGCGATAATCGGGTATGTGTCTACGCGGATTAATTACGACTTATTAAGCTATCTCCCGGATTCTCTGGAAACCGTATCGGGACAGGATACGATGGTGGATGAATTTGGGATGGGGGCATTTTCCATGATCGTGGTTGAAGACATGGAGAATAAGGATGTTGTAGCCCTCAAAGAGAAACTGGAAAAAGTAGAACATGTGGAGGATATCCTCTGGTATGATGATGCCATGGACATCACAGTGCCGAAGGAAATGCTGCCGGAGAAACTGCAGGAAGCCCTGTTTAATGGCAACGCGACCATGATGATTGCCCTGTTTGATGACACGACATCCGCCGATTCTACCATGGATGCCATTTCCGAAATGCGGAGGATTGTGAAGAAACAGGCATTTATCAGCGGAATGTCCGGAGTGGTCACAGATATCAAGAATCTGGCTCTGGCAGAGATGCCCGTCTATGTGGTGGTTGCAGCCGTGCTGGCATTGGTGATTCTGCTTCTTACCATGGATTCTCTGGTGACGCCATTCATATTCCTCTTGGGAATCGGTATGGCAATCATTTATAATATGGGAAGTAACATTATTTTTGGAGAAATATCTTATATCACTCAGGCACTGACGGCAATCTTACAGCTCGGTGTCACCATGGATTACTCCATTTTCCTCTTGGAGAGCTACGAAGCCAACAAGGTTCGGTATGAAGGGGACAAGAACCGGGCTATGGCACATGCTATCTCCAATACCTTTACATCTGTTACCAGTAGTTCCATCACAACCATTGCCGGTTTTGCTGCCCTTTGTTTTATGACCTTTAAGCTTGGTATGGATTTAGGACTGGTCATGGCCAAGGGAGTTATTCTTGGTGTCGTTGTTTGTCTGACCGTACTGCCGGCTCTGATTCTCTGCTTTGACAAGGCGATTGACAAAACGAGTCACCGGAACCTTATTCCGAAGATGGATGGTTTGTCAAAAAGAATTGTGAAGGGCTGGCCGGTTGTCCTCATTCTATTTGTCGTACTGATTGGACCGGCGATTTACGGCAATAGTAATTATGAGATTTATTACGATATTGCGGGGGCATTGCCGCAGTCGCTGGATTCGGCAGTCGCCAACAAGAAACTGGAAGAAAAATTTAATATGAATAATACTCATGTGCTGCTTATGAAAAATGGAATGTCTGCCAAAGAAAAGAGCAGTATGTTGAAAGAAGTGGAACAAGTTGAGGGTGTCAAATGGGCCCTTGGCATTGACTCTTTCAAAGGCGCCAGCATACCGGACAGTATGATTCCCAAAAAACTGGAGTCCAAGCTGAAAAGCGACCAGTATGAAATAGCCTTTGTCTGCTCCGATTACAAGACGGCGACAGACGAAGTAAATGCGCAGATTGCTTCCATCAACGATATCGTAAAGAAATACAGCAAAGACTCCATGGTCATCGGTGAAGCTCCGTTGACAAAGGATTTGCAGGATGTAACAGATATTGATTTGGTGAATGTCAACTATGTATCCGTCATAGCCATTTTCCTGATTATTCTGCTTACTTTCAAGTCGCTGCTGATTCCGGTCATTCTGGTGATGGTCATCGAATTTGCCATTTTCCTGAATATGTCGGTTCCGTACTATACGCATGAATCGCTGCCATTTGTGGCTAGTATCGTAATTGGCACGATTCAGTTGGGAGCCACTGTGGATTATGCCATCTTGATGACAAGCCGTTACCACAAAGAGCGTGTGGTGCGGAAGAAGAGTAAGAAAGAAGCCATTGACATTGCTCACCGGACGTCAATCAAGTCCATTCTCATTAGTGGAATGTGTTTGTTTGCATCCACCTTTGGTGTGACCGTGTCATCCAGTATTGACATGATTAAATCCATCTGTACCCTTTTGTCCAGAGGAGCAATCATCAGTACCGTAGTTGTTATTCTGGTTCTGCCGGCTATGCTGACAGTGTTTGATAAATGGATCTGCAAGACCACATGGGATATGCGGAAAATCGATTATTAAAATGGAGGGATTGTAATATGAAGAAAATGAAACGAATTCGACAGTGTATGATTTGTGCCGTACTGATTCTCAGTATGGTGATTTGCAACAGTTCTTTTGTCGAGGCGAAAAAAATCAGTAAACAGGAGTCCGTATATGTCAATGCGGAAGCGGATGGCTCCATAAGTAAGATTACCGTATCGGACTGGCTGCAGGGCTCGGATGCTGCGACCGGTACCATTCAGGATATCTCCGACCTGCAGAATATCACGAATGTAAAGGGAGACGAAACCTATACGCAGAACGGCAAGGACGTGGACTGGACTGGTGCCGGAAAGGATATTTATTATCAGGGCCAGTCTTCGGAAGAACTGCCGGTAGAGTTAAAAATCACTTATAAGCTTAATGGGAAAGAAATGACGGCCAAAGAGATGCTTGGCAAGAGCGGAAAAGCAGAAATCCATGTTTCCTATAAAAATAAATCCAGTGAAAAGAAAACCATTGATGGAAAAGAGGAAACCATCTTTACACCCTTCGTTATGGTGACCGGTATGATTCTATCTTCGGAGCATTTTGATCATATCGAAGTGGACAACGGCCGTGTTGTCAATGATGGTGACAACAATATGGTAGTGGGTATGGGAATTCCGGGACTGGCAGAAAGCCTTGATTTGGATGAGGATGCCGCAGAGAATATGCCATCGGATTTTACTGTTACCGCCGATGTAACTGATTTTTCCATGGGCAACACATTTACCTTTGGCAGTGCCAGCCTGTTTAATGATTTGGATTTGGATGATGTCGAAGAACTGGATGATTTGGAAGAAAAGTTAAATGATTTGACAGACGCATCGGATGAACTGGTAGATGGCTCCGGTGAATTATCGGATAACATGAAACTTTTTTCCGGGAAAATGGGTGAGCTGAAATCTTCCATGAAGACATTCCAGAAAGACGGCGTCAATAAACTGACAAAGGGCATCAGCACGCTGGCAAAAGGAGCCCCAGCTCTGGTGAAAGGTGTCAATGATTATACGGCAGGAGTAAAGAGTTTTGCAGAAGGAACCTCACAGTACGTGGATGGGGCAGCAAAGATTACCAATGGCTGTACACAGCTTTATAATTCAGTGAAGGGCCTTCCTTCCCAGCTGCAGACTTTTGATGCCGGACTGACGACGTACACTGGTGGCGTAGATAAACTGGGGAGCGAAGAAAACGTCACGAAACTGAAAAATGGTGCCAAGGCTGTTTCCGGCGGTATTGCAACGGTTAATACCAAATTGGACGAACTGGAAAAAACCTATGCAACGACAGATGCCCTCATTCAGCAACTGGAAGCAACCGGAGCAGATGCGGTGACGGTGGCGACGCTGAAAGAGGTGTTGAAGCAACAGAAAGCCGGTATTCAGGCGTTAAAAACTGCCACAGGGAGTGAGAGCGACTTAAAGACCGGGGCAGACAGTGTATCCACAGGAGTAAATACCGTGATGGACAGCCTGAGTCAGCTGTCTGCCAATTCATCCTCATTGACATCGGCTTCCAAGCAGTTGAAGACCAGCATGCCAACATTGGTATCCAGCGTGAAAACGCTCAAGGAAGGCGGAGAAACACTTGCCAAAAATAACACGACCTTGAAGAAGTCTTCCAAAAAGTTAGTAAAATCAGGGAAAACGTTGAAGTCCAGTGTAAAGAAAGTAGGAAAAGGTGTAAAAAAACTGAACCAGGGCGGCAAATCCTTGCAGAAGGCTACCAATAAATTGTCAAGTGGTGTATTGCAACTGAATACAGCAAGTGGTAAACTGAACAATGGAAGCAAGAAACTGGCAGATGGCATGTCAGAATTCAATGACGAAGGAATTGAAAAGCTGAATGATGTCTACGAGGACGACTTCAAGGGACTTCTTAACCGCTTGAAAGCAATTCGTGAGGTGGGAAAAGACTACAGAAGTTTCAGTGGTATTCATGACTCCATGGATGGCGAGGTGAAGTTTGTCATTGAGACAGCATCTGTAGAAAAAGAGGATTAGGTGATGCCACATGGGCAAATTAGATGAAAAGAAAAAACAGAAACGGGACTCTCTTCTTATGGCGGCGTTTGCGCTTTTTACCGACAAGGGAATCAATGACACATCGATTTCCGATATTGCCAGAAAAGCCAACATGGCCAAGGGAACGTTCTATCTGTATTTCAAAGATAAGTTTGACATTCGCGATAAACTGATTGCGAATAAAGCGGGGCAGATTTTTCGCAGAGCCTTGGAGGAAATAAATGGTGTATCTCTGTCATCCTTGGAAGATCATGTAATATTTCTTGTGAACTCCATTGTCAACCAGCTGAATCAGGACAAGAGTTTACTAAAATTTATTTCCAAAAATTTAAGCTGGGGAGTGTTCCAGAAAGCTTTGCTTCAGGAAAATGATGCGGATGGCGATAGCTTTTACCACCGCTATTACTTCCTTCTGAATCAGTCCGGCCGTAAGTTCCGTAACCCGGATTTGATGCTTTACATGATTGTGGAACTGGTGAATTCTACCTGCCACAATGTGATTCTGCAACAGGAACCGGTGACCTTGGAGGAATTGAAACCGGAGCTTTGCGGTGTGATTTGCGATATTATTAAACGACAGGAAATTTGTTGAGAAAAATAAATGTCTTCTAAAAGAAGCGGGCCATACTGCTTCAGTCTTTAGGACTGGGCCGTATGGTTCGTTTTTTTTAGCACAATAGTACGGAATGAGTTCGAATCCATCCGAGAGCATTTGGAAGAATTGTGCCGGAAGGGGACAATCAATGAGTACACGGGTACGAGGCAAAAACGATTCTGCGGTGGGGCATAGCTCAGGGAGCCGCCCGTGGCAAGATGCAGACATTGGTCCATCTGATAGCAAAAAAGTGGAACAAAAACCAGTCTGTGCCGGAAATTGCAGAAGCATTGGAGGAAGAGGAAGTAAGGGTAGAACGGATTGTAAAGCTGTTGGAGGAATATCTTGCTTTTGGCGTGAAACAACTAAAAACAGCTGTTTTACGGCGTAATACGCTGAAAAATCTCCCTTTTTCACAAAAATATACCCCTGAATTTTGTCTATTACTACCAATTGATTTCTTCCTGCTCCAGTGATACAATGGGTCTCACCTCGAGGAAAACATAGCACGACGGTGCAGAGGAGGCTGACAAGAGGTGGGTCAGAAAGACAGATCAGAGAA